>CAYQUF010000029.1:23695-33696 GCA_964420595.1 uncultured bacterium | reverse complement strand
AAACAGACAGGGAGCAGAGGAGCGAGAACCCGCTCCCCCGCATCCATCAACAAAACCCCCTACAACGCCTCCCGCACGGCTTCCACCGCCGCCCGCGCGTCCACCAACCCCCGACCGTAGAAATAGGCTTCGGCAGAAATCGGATCTTCAATCGGGAAAATCCCCGTCGGACGCAAAAACGCAAAATCCCGTGCCGTCCCAAATCCCACCGACGCCTGGAGGCGATAGTGATTGGTATCGGCTTTAGAAATTTGCAAACCTTCGTAACTCGACGTTTGCTCCAACAACGCCATAAACTGCTCCCGGCTGAGGCGACGCTGCTCGTCTTCCCCTTTCATCAATGCCAACACCCCCGACACCGCTGGCGCAGAAAAAGACGTTCCCTGCACTTGCACGTAAGCCCCCAGGGGATCGAGCGCCATCCCCCAGCGATGTTCTGGCGGCGACAGTTCCGACCAAAATGCGGGAATCCCCGTCCCTCCGGTGGTCAAAATGCCTTGATGCGAGGTCAGACTGGTCTCGCCACCGGGTGCCACCACGTCCAATCCGGCACCATAGGTACTGTAGCGGGTTCGGGTACCGTGCAAGGTCGTCGCCCCCACGGAGATCACCCCTGGCGTCGCTGCTGGAAATGCCACCCCGTCCAGGCTGCTGTTCCCCGCCGATGCCACGATGACCAAGTCGGGATGGGCATCTTGTACCGCAAACAGTTGGTCGATTAAGGCGCGATCCGGCAACAATCCGCCCAGACTCATATTGATAATATCGGCATCGCGCTCTGCTGCATAGCCGATCGCCTCGACCAGTGCCGCTGAAGTAATTTCGCCGCCCAAACCGAACACGCGCACGGGTAGAATCTTGGCTTGGGGCGCAACCCCCACCGCACCGATGTCTTCCGCCGGACGAGCGGCGATGACTCCCGCCGACCAGGTACCGTGAAATTCGGCAGCAATATTCCGTCGGATGTAGCTTCGGGCAAACCGCACCACTTGCGGTCGAGACAGGTCGGAAAGATATCGCTCAATCTTCTGAACCAGGGACGAATAGGTTTCGGCAAACTCGGCGTCCGAGAGGGTAAAGGAGTTCTGGAAGTGCGGCTTGACGATTTCGAGTTCTTCATCTTCGATGCGGGTGTCGGGGTCGCCGACGACGCAGGCGCCTCGGTCGTCATTGGCACAAACCACTTCGTCCCGGTTGGAGAAATCCCAGCCGCTGGTTTCTCCCGGTAGGCGATTCGGGTCGTCGGGGGCGATTTTTGCCACATTCTGTCGCAAGTCGGGATGATCCCATTGGATTAAACTGTCGATGACGGCAACCACGACGCCGTCTCCCTCGCTGCCGAGTTCCCAGGCTTCTGTGGCGCGGACGTCGGTGCGCGGTTGCAGTTGTCCCCGCACGGGGGTACTGTCGAGGTGCCACAGTAGGGGGAATAGGGAGGAGGGGTAGGGGCTATCTTGCGCCGCTGGCAGATTGGCAAGGATGGTGTCTAGGGAGGCGGTTGAGGGGGCAGAACGGGCGAGTTGCGGATTCATCCCGTCTTGAGGTGAGCCGTCGTAAGTAAAAGTTTGGACGAAGTTAGGGGTTGCCGCTTGGACGCCAGACGCGCCATTGAGTCGATTGGCGATCGCCAAGACTTCTAACCCCGGCTCTCCTTGCGATCGCACTAGGTACCGATCTTCGCTAAACCGCAACGGTCGCACCATCTCCAACCCGTAGCGACTTAGGGTGAGCAAAACCTTACTCTGGGACGTGCCGGGTTCAAAACTCAGCAAAATCTCATTCGGCAGGACGATGGTGTCGTCGCGATCTTCGCTGTCGGCGCGGCTCAACACGGGGAGCGTCGATTCGATGTACGGTTGCTGGAGTCGGTCTTGCACTGCATCCCGCAGGGCAGCATTGGCGTCGTCGGGAAGCTGGATCAGCGCGTAGCGACTGCCTAACGGTTGTACGTCCACGGAAAGGGCGGGTTTGGGGTCGCCACCCGTGAGGTTGCCGCTGCGGGTGCCGCTGGAACCGGGCTGTCCGAGCAAATCCTGTTGCAATCGAACGAATCCCGGCTCGGTGGAGGCTCCGATCTCCCGCGTTCCGGAGGTGGAATCGGGTTGGGTAAAGGCGACTGCAATGCGATCGCGCCGTTGAGTCAGAGGAATTCGCTGATTGTAAAAAGTATAGTACAGGTCATCTTGCTGGGTTTGGGCGTAAACGGGTTCGATCCCGCCCCAGAGTTGGAGTAGGGTTTGCTGGGTAGCCAGCAATGCCACCATTAGGGTCAGGCTGGTAAACAGGCGCTGCATGGCGAATCGCTCCTTCGAAGGTTCTAGAGGCGATTAGTTCTGGTACCGAGGCGCTTATACAAAAATCGAGTCCCTGTTGCCATCCCCAACTGGCGCAATGCCCAGCTCAATCAAAATCGGGGCGGCACCCCTAGATTCGCTCCATCCTCGCGAAGCCAACCCAGGAGAACCGTCCCGACGTGCAATTGCGGCAAATCCGACGAACTTATTGCTCGGCAGTTGCCAATTCCGTGCTACCCCGAGAGCGACGGCGGGTAAGCGTATTGAACAGCATTTGTCCGATCGCTTTAACGAGATTGCCTTCGAGTTCGTTGAACAGCTTCATGTTCATGCCAAAGGCGGCGTTGGCTTCCTCGACAATGCGATCGGTTGCCTCTTCATCCAGGGGCAGATCGTCTAATGCTTGACGGTAGGTGGTCTTAAACGCTTTCTCGTCGTCGATCTGCTCGAACTTGTAGAACGACGTTCCTTCCCCTTCCGACAGGTTCATGGCGCGCTGGGCGATTTTTTTGAGAACCTGACCGCCAGAGAGGTCGCCGAGATAGCGGGTGTAAGAATGTCCCACCAACAATTCCGGTGCCTCGTTCGAGACTTCCCGAATCCGGGCGATGTAGTCTTGAGCGGCGGGAGAGGGCGCCACTTCGTCGCGCCAGTTGGGACCGAAATAGTAGTGCAGGTCGTCTTCCAAACTTTCCTTGCGGTTGAGTTCGGGGAAGTAAATCTTCGACAGGATGGGGTGCTCTTGGTGGCGTTCCATCTCTTCTTCCATGGCGCTGTAAACGAAGTATAAATTCATTACCAGTTTCCGGTAAGAATTTTTCTCAACCACGCCTTTTAAAAAGCACTTGACAAAACCGACGTTTTCTGCCATCGTGTGGGACTTTTTCGTCCCTTCGCGAAGTTTGGTAGCTAGATTGCAACTCATGCTAAATATCTCGTATTGAACTGACTGCTGAAGTATCGATCCCGGTGTGAAGGCAAAAAAAGTTACCTAAGTTGCTAGCGTAAAACGATCTGATGAGAATTTTTATTACAAATATTTAAGCGATTTCACGCAATGTTAACAAACCGTCGCCGTCAATCCGATCGCAGCCGATCGCGCGCCAAGTTCAGGAGCAACCGCCGTTCCGCCCGAGCGATCGCCTGGTAAGTCCGCTCGATCGCCGTAGGATTGACCGAAATCGAAGTAATGCCCCACTCCACCAAGCGATCGATCGTCTCGGGATAGCGAGTCGGGGCGTCCCCGCAAATGGAACAGGGAATCCCGCACTGTTGCGCCGTGGCAATTAACTGGGCGATCGCCCGCATCACCGCCGGGTGGCGTTCGTCGAAGGTGGCGCTCATGGTTTGAGACTCGCGATCGGCACTGAGCAACAGTTGGGTCAGGTCGTTGCTGCCGATGGAAATGCCGCTGACGCCCGCTTTGACGTAATCCGGCAATAATAGCAGCACCGAAGGCACTTCCGCCATAATCCACAACTGAAACGATCGCTGTGCCAGCAATCCGACCGCCTCGACGCGATCGCGGCAAAACTCGAACTCGTCCACCGATCGCACGAAAGGCAACAGCAGGTGTAAGTTATCGTACCCCGACTGGCGCACCCGGGCGATCGCCGCCAATTCCAACTCGAACCATTGCGGATCGAGGCGATAGCTAAACGTTCCGTGCAATCCCAACACCGCACTGGCATTGGCAAGGGCAGAATCGGACGCCGGCTGTCTCGACACGCGCCAATCGAGCGATCGATAATAGACCGGACGGGGGGCGAAGGCATGGGCGAACTGTTCGATGACCTCGCTGAACCGAGCGATCGCCTGGGGTTCGCCGGACGCTTGCAGCCACTGTTGCGGCGTCTGTCCTGCCAAAATGTCGATCGCCATTAACTCCGAGCGCACCAATCCCACCCCATCCACGGGTAACTCGGCAATCGAGGCGATCGCACTCGGCTGGCTCAAATTGACCAACAATTGCGTCCCCAGGGGCGATCGATCCGCAACTGCATTCGCCTCCATCTCGGGCGCATTTACCCCGCGATCGCGCTCTTTGGCTTCCGGACGACGGACTTCGCCGCGATCGCCATCCACCAAAATCGTCTCTCCCGCTGAAATGAATGTCATGGCATTGGTAACGCCGACCACCGCCGGAATGCCCAATTCTCGGGCTAAAATTGCCCCGTGAGCGGTCAATCCCCCTTGTTCGGTAACAATCCCGGCTGCCTGCTTGAGCAAGGGCAACCAATCCGGGTCGATCGCCGCCGCCACCAGAATGCATCCGACCCGCTCGCGATCGCTAACCTCACTTAAATCGGGGATCGGATAAGCTGGCGCGATCGCCCGTCCCCCCGAAGCTGCCATGCCAACCAACGGAAAATGCGATGTCGAGTCCGTTTCGATCGCCTCGCTCGGGCGGGTTGAAATCGATAGTTCGGGCGGAGATTCGTCCGTACAGTCCACCGGATACGCTTCGGTGAGGGAGAACTTCGGGGAAGTCTTCCCCTCTACCTCCCATAGCGTCCATTCGAGATGAAAGCACTCCCCTAACTCGGTTTTCGCCTCTTGTCCCAATCCGATCGCCGAGCGCAAGTAAGTTTCCGACAGGCTGAATTGCTGCTGTTGCTCAGCTTCGAGTATGTTAAAAGGTAACTCTTGAATGCCTTGGATCGGCGAGTCTCCTGTCTCCGTCGCAGGGGTTTGGGTCAAGTCGTAGGTGCAAATTTTGTTACCCAATTGTTGCTGTTGGATCTTGCCCGTCGGCAGGTGGATGCGGTAGCGATCGGGCACCACCGTTCCCAAGGCGAGGGCGATTCCCAATCCCCAAGTGGATTTTAAGTCTAACTCGGCACCTCGTGCGTCCATCGTCCCCGAGGCGATCGCCCGGGCGAGGGGTTGGACGAGGACGGCTAAATGCAGGCGATCGAGGGCAATTCCGGTTTGCTGCCAGTAAAATAAGCAGCGGGCGCGATAGAGTTCCGCCCACACTTGTTTGAGAGCCAGGGCGAGGCTTTCGGGCGTGTTGCGGGCGACATAGGCGTCGAGCAGGTGGCAAATGTCGTAGCTGGCAGGGGCGTCAGTGCCCGAAGGCAGGGCGAGGGAGGGGCGAAACTGGTAAGCTGGCGCATCCCAACGGGCGATCGCTTCTTTCAGCGTCTCGACCCACTCTGAGGGCAATTCGGCATCGACAATCTCTTGACGAATTTGGGTGGCGATCGCCTGAAGTTGTCGGGCATTATTGATATCGACGTGGAGCGAGGAGTTGGATAATTCGGCAAGGAGGGGATTCGTCCAGGGGTGATGTTCCCAAAATTCGCGCAACACTCGTGCCGAAACGACCAATCCCGGCGCAACGGGATAGCCTCGCTGCGCTAAATAACTCAAGTAAAACGCTTTATCTCCCACGAGAATCGGATTGGGCAGTCGATCTCGATCGAGCCAGAAGAAATTATCCACCAAATTTTGTCGAACTGTCTGAACCTATTGTGCGATCTTAGGGCGAGGGTTGCACGACCGACGGTTGGGCGATCGCCCTGTGGGGAAACTCGAGAGTTCGCCCGAGCCAATCCTAAAAGCGATTGCAAATTTATATCAACTGTCTTGGAAAAGTGTTACGAATACTACGAAATTCGAACGGATTTGCCAATAACTGGGACGTAGATTTTACAAGCGATCGTAAATCAGATAGAATAAATAACCTAAATTGGCAAATTCTACACGAGATCGGCATTGAGAATGGGGGCGATCGGGAACTGGACGGACTGGCTCGACCGGGTATTGGGGCTATTCCTCAAACCCGAATGTCCCCTGTGCCAGCGAGCTGCCGAAGTTCACTTGTGTCGGGATTGCCAGCGACGAATCCAACGCTGCGGTTTTGCCAATCCCGATCGATTTTGGCACGGATCGCTGCCGTTATTTGCCTGGGGGCGGTACGAGGGTAGTTTAAAGCGAGCGATCGCCGCGATGAAACTCGACGACAATCCCCACCCCGAACTGGCGCAACCGTTGGGACAGTGGCTGGGACAGGCGTGGCTGGCGTCGCCCATTTCCAAACAATACCGTCCCGCGATCGTGCCCATTCCCATGTACGCCGAAAAGCGCCAGGAGCGGGGATTCGACCAAGCCGAACTGATCGCGCGATCGTTTTGCCAAGTGACGGGATTGCCCTTACGGGAGCGAGGGTTAGAGCGCACTCGCGCCACCCAAGCTCAATTCGGTCTGTCCGCTGCCGAGCGGGAACGCAATATTGCCGGTGCCTTCAATCTGGGTCGAGATTTTCGCCGCCGTCCGCCCCGTCGTTCCGTCCTCTTGCTCGACGACATCTACACCACCGGGTCTACTTGCCGTCAAGCTGTCGCCACCTTGAAACGGCACCGGATTAAAACTGTTGGCGTTGCGGCGATCGCTACTCCGAGGTCTTAGAAGTTATTCTGCCGAACCGAATCACTCAGTAGGGTCGCTCGAAAATTCACCGAAGCCGAACCATCCACCGCTATTTAAGGCGATCGTTAACAGTGTAAGTCATCAATTCTAGCAAGTAATACCAAAATTGAATAATATATTCGACCAACAATAAAGGCAAATATCATCCTAAAAATCGGCAATTTAGATAAAAATCAACTAATCAAGCTTGGTATCACTCCGCCAAAAAATACTCTCGTCCCCAATTTTAACGGCATCCTATCAGCCGACCCTTCTCGACGATTAACCCAATTGCACGGTTAACCGATTGGGGTTCGCGATCGCTCTCTATTTCAGGGCACCCAATCCCTAACACCTTGCACCCTCATCCCCCCAGATGATACTATAGAAATGTTAAGTTTTTTATACTCTATTAATTCATATCTGTGGTTTGGCAACTCTCCTCATTCGCGCAATCTCAATCAATCCTCAATCAAGATCGTATTTCCCGTTGGAGAGAGAAACTGGTTAACCATTTACCCCAAACCAAAAGAATTACTCAGCAAACGATCGCGGCAATTGGGGCTGGTCTACTGTTTAGCTGGCTGCACATTCCCGTCAGTTGGCTACTCGCTCCGATGTTGGTGGGAATTGCCTTCGCAATCAAACTAGGCTATCGTCAACCGTTACCCAAAAACTTTAAACTCATCGGACAAATTATTGTAGGTTTGGTGACAGCCACTCGCTTCTCCCCAGACACGATTGGCGTGGCAACAAGCTACGCTCTTCCCTTACTCCTCTGCGTCTTGCTCACCGGGAGTCTGAGTCTATTTAATGGATATCTCTTAAGTCGTTGGGCTGGAATCGATCGCACCACCAGTTTACTCGGATTTATCCCCGGTGCAGCGTCCAGCATTGTCGTCATGAGTGAAGAAATGGGAGCCGATGCGATCGCCGTTGCCCTCATCCAATATATTCGAGTTTTACTGGTTGTATTACTCATGCCCGCTGCGGCTACCTTTTTAGTGCCCGCGAATCCCGAAACCTCCATTCCCAGCACTGTCGCTCCAGCCAGCAACTTGACCGCTCTACCCCTAGCGTTAAGCCTTTTAATTTTAGGCGGATGCGGTATCCTGGGATTTTGGGCAGGAAAGCAATTCCGTTTGCCTTCCCCTGGATTTTTCGGTCCTTTTGTGGTGGGATTGATGGCGTTTTGGGCATTCCCCGATCGCGTGCAAATGCCTCAACCTTTATTCGCAGGTGGACTATTACTCATTGGATTATCGATCGGCGTCCAATTTGATTGGCAAACTGCCCGTAAATTAGGCAAAGCTGTCTTAATTGAAATCGGATTAGTGACGGGGTTAATTCTAATTTGTTTGGGAATTGGCTATGGATTTTATTGTGTCACTGATGTGGATATGTCCACGGCTATTTTAGGATTCACGCCAGGGGGAATTGAAGCAATGGTGGCAACCGTCATGCAGTTAGGAGGGGATACGGGATTAGTATTAGCCATGCAATTAACCAGGATGTTAAGTATCATTATGATTGCGCCATGGCTGGTTGCGTCTTTGGTCAAGCGTTCCAAAGATTTAGAGGATAAATCCGATCGCCTCGATCCCCCGATCGCTCCAGAAAAATTAACCATTAAGCTGGATTTTAACTCGGTTGCAGCGAGAAAGTAGAGCGCAATATTTCATCCACATTCTCTAAAGTGAGTTGTTGTCGATCGGCTAAGGCTTTAATCTTCTGAGTAATGACCTGAATTTGGAAGGAATCGAAGTCTAGTCCCAGTTGGCTGGCGCGATTCGCAATGGCATGACAGCCCATTAGTTTATGATTAATTAAAAAGGATCGGGATAATCCAAAATCACTGGGGTTCATAGCTTCGTAAGTTTTAGGATTATTTAACATGGCTTTTGCATGAATCCCTGCCTTGTGGTTAAAGGCAGCCGAACCAATAATATAGTGGTTTTCTGGAATTGCCATCCCCACTTTATCGGCAACAATTTGATGCAGGTTTGCGAGTTGGGGTAAGCGATATTGCCACTGCAATTGTTCCGGGTTAATCGTGTAGAGACGGGCAATGAGTCCTGCTAGGGGAGTAATCCCATTACGTTCGCCAATTCCCAAGACCGTGGTATCGATATGCGTTGCCTCTGGTATTCTCCGCTACCGATTGATTACCTCTCCCGCTCCTGCAAAAACGCCTCAAACGCCGATCGCTCCGGTAACGACGGTTGAGCGCCCGATTTCGTCACCGATAACGCTCCTGCTGCTGCCCCCCACACCAACGCCTGACGTAGCGGTAACTGGTGCGCCAACGCCGCCGCCAACGCCCCGTTAAAGGCATCTCCCGCCGCCACCGTATCCACCGCGTCCACTGCAAACGCCGGGACGAACATCGTATCCGTCGCCGTCACGCAGACAACCCCCTTCGCCCCCAACTTGACAATGGCTCTCCCCACGCCGCGATCGCGCAATTGTTTCGCCGCCTTGGTCGCACTGTCGCGATCCGTAACCGGGAATCCGACCAACTGGCTGGCTTCCACCTGATTGGGCGTGAGGGTATCGACTAACTCGTATAATTTTTCAGGCAATGATTCCGGAGCGGGAGCCGGATCTAAAATGACTGGAATCCCTTCCTGCTGTGCCGCCCGAGCCGCCGCAACCACCGCATTCATGGGAATCTCTAACTGTAATAACAATGCCGTCGCGCCCGATAGCCACTGACGCAACCGTTCCACGTCCGACTCGTCCACCCGTCCGTTCGCCCCCGCCACGATCGCGATCGTATTTTCCCCCGCCTCGTCCACGGTAATCGACGCCACGCCGGAATGGGTACTCTCATCCGCCACAATCCCTTCCGTGCGCACCCCCGACTGGCGCAATCCCGAAATTAACTCCGCGCCGAAGGCATCGTTGCCCACGCGCCCCACCAACCGGGTCGGAACCCCCAATCGCGCGGCTGCTACCGCTTGATTCGCCCCTTTGCCGCCCGCCGCCGTGAAAAAGTTGCGACCGGTCAGGGTTTCCCCCGCCCCGGGCAATCGCGGCACGACGGTTACCAAGTCAGTGTTGAGACTGCCAAATACAATGACACTCATAATTAATCCTTCTCCTCACCTTCGTCAGCGATCGCCTCTGATTCCGCCGCCGTCTCCGTCGGTAACGGGTCGTCCATCTCGATGATTTCCCCATTGAAAAAGTTGGCGAACCGCTCCGCCGCGATCGCCACGTCATCGTCATTCCACGACTGGGCGGTCGGGGGTTTCGGCGGTTGTGGCTGCGGGGGGGACGGGGGAGACTCGG
>CAYQUF010000029.1:7585-23595 GCA_964420595.1 uncultured bacterium | reverse complement strand
GCCCAAACTTGCACCGTGTTGTACTCAGTCGGTTCCGACGGTGGCGGCGGGGGTGCGGGGGTTGGCGTTGGAGTCGGAGTGTCTTGCGGGGGTGGGGTGGGGGTTGGAGTCGGGGTGTCCGGTTGCGGTGGCGCAGGAGCAGCCGTGCGACTGTTGGTGGGTGCGGGTTGGGAGGAGGGGTGTCCGCCGTTCGTCTGGTTCGGCGGCGGTGCAACGGGTTGTCTCGGTTGGACGGTCGGTTGCTGGGGTTGGACGGCGGAGGGGAGCAATCCCAACAGCAGCACTTCCAACCACAGTCTCGGTTGGGTGGTATTTTTTAATTGGACTTCGCCCGATCGCAAGTGTTGTCCGCCCGCGAGGATTAACGAGGTGTCCCAAGTTGGGGCAAACTCGCGCAATTGCGCCCACGTGGGGGCAGTCAGGGCGACTAAATCGGCGCGATCGGGGGCGGTTTTGGCAATGAGCAGATCGCGATAAAAACTGGCTAAATTTTGCAGGACGATTATCGGCTCGCGTCCCCGATCCATCAAGCGACGGCAGCGATCGAGCACCGATTCGGCATCGTCAGAGGCGATCGCTTCTAACAGCGCCATCAAATCCCGTTCCGGCACCGCTCCCACGAGATCCCACACCTTCTGCGTCGTAATCCGTTCGGGAGAGAGACTGAGCTGATCCAGCAAGCTTTCGGCATCCCGCAGACCCCCTTGGGCAATTTGCGCCACTAGAGCGATCGCCTCGGGTTCGATCTCGATCGCCTCTTTCGCGGCAATATCGGTTAAATGCGCCACCATGTCTTCGAGAGGAATGCGGCGAAAGTCGAACCGCTGGGTGCGCGAGATAATGGTGGGGAGGACCCGTTGCGGGTCGGTGGTCGCCAGCACGAATACCACGCGGTCGGGCGGTTCTTCCAGGGTTTTGAGCAAGGCATTGAACGCCGCCGTACTCAACATGTGGCACTCGTCGATGACGTAAACCTTATAGCGGCACTGAACGGGGGCGAATTGCGATCGCTCGATCAACTCGCGAATGTTATCGACCCCCGTATTGCTCGCCGCGTCAATTTCGATCACATCGAGAGCATCCCCCCGAGCGATGGCGCGACAGGCATCGCAGCGACCGCACGGCGTATCCGTGGGATTCTCGCTGTCGAGGCAATTGAGCGATTTTGCCAAAATGCGGGCGCTGGAGGTTTTCCCCGTTCCCCTCGGACCGGCAAATAGGTAAGCCGGTGCAATTCGCCGCGCTCGAATGGCATTGCCGAGCGTTTGAGCGATCGCCGTTTGACCGACCAGATCCGCAAAGGTCGCCGGTCTGTATTTGTGATGGAGGGGTTCGTATGCCATGAGTCGCCACAGTTGGGATCGCTCGCAGAAATTGCGCTCGACCGGGAGGAGCTATTGTATCGAAATTGGCGGGGGATTACGCCTCGGGATTGCCCAGATGCATCTTAATATTGCGGTTTTGCAGTTTTTGCTGTACCCACCGCTCGAATAATTGCTGTTGCAAGCGCCGCTTGGTATCTCCCTCTAGGGTAGCGGGAATCCACTGTTCGACGCGCACCACCGCGTAGCGACCTTCAGCTTCGATCGGACCGACAATCGTGCCCGGATCTTTCCCCTGCAATTGGGCGCGCACGGGTTCGGGGAGCTGTCCCATCGTCAGCGCGCCGGTGATGCCGTTGGAGGCGCGATCGCTGGCGATCGAATGCTCTCGGATTAGGGCTTCAAACGGCTGTTCTCCCGAGAGTGCCTGCTGTTTGAGCCGTTCTGCCGTTTCGCGATCGCCGGTAATCAGCCGCGCCAGAATCACGCGATCGAGCAGGGGTTTGTTGCGCTCGAAGTGCCCTTGCAAATCCGGGGCGGCAATTTCGGCTTTGAGCTTGTCGATTTTGACATTTTCCGCCAACCGCTCGCGAAATCCATCGTAACTGAGCTTTTGCGATTGCAGCCACTGCTCGAACCGCTGCGGCTCGGTAAGGCGGTTTTGCAGGCGGAAGTTAATGGCGAGTTGTTCGAGGCGATCCGGCTCGACCTCGATGTCGTCGCGGGATTTGAGTTCTTCCTCGACCAGATAGCGCTGCAAAATCGTCTGAAGCGCCCTGGGTAGTTCTCCGGCGCGATCCAGGTAAGTCATGGCTTGGCGCAGGGAGATAGAGCGATCGTCAATGGTAATAAAAGTATCGGATCCCATGTTGGCTTTCTTTCCACATCAATGAGGCTGGCACGGAAACGATTTTAGCTTCCCATTCGCCCGATGCGATCGAGCGCACACCCTTGAGGCGATCGCAAATAGTCCGTGAAGCGATCTCTGGCATCCCAAAAATTCAACGTTGGTTTCATCATAGAATTGGGAACTTTAAAACTGAAGGAATTTAGCGAATCCCATGAATTCTGCGCTATCCCTGAAGATTGTCACTCAAAAATCGTCACCTGCGGTCACTCAATCCCTGAGATCGCCCCATGTCTCCGTAATTTCACCGATAAAACGCGCGATCGATATCCTTGGAAGTTTGATTGGATTGCTGATTCTCTCCCTCCTGTTCGTCCCCGTCGCGATCGCCATCAAACTCGACAGCCCCGGTCCGATTTTCTACTCCCAAACCCGCCACGGTGTTGGCGGTCGCCCGTTTAAGATTGTTAAATTCCGCTCGATGGTCGTCAACGCCGATGCCCTCAAAGCCAAAATTCAAAACGAAGCCAACGGTCTAATTTTTAAGAATCAGCAAGATCCTCGCATTACCCGCATCGGTCGTTTTCTCCGTAAAACTAGCCTTGACGAAATTCCCCAATTCTGGAATGTCTTCAAAGGCGAGATGAGTCTGGTCGGAACCCGACCCCCCACCAGCGATGAAGTTCGTCACTACAACGCCAAACACTGGCAGCGCCTGAACGTCAAACCCGGTCTGACCGGCGAATGGCAAGTCCACGGTCGCTCTAGCGTCACCGATTTCGAGGATATCGTCGAGTTAGACTTGCGCTACCAACGTCGTTGGTCGCCCGCCTACGACCTCGCCCTGATTTTCAAAACCCTCTACGTCGTCTTTGCTAAAGTGGGCGCATACTAAACGAAAAGTTCGCCAAGGACGGTTAAAATTTTTCAACTGATTACACTGATTGGGGAGCCTGCACCGCGCAGGCTTTCTTTATGGGGCGAACTCAGTTGTTGCGATCGCCCCTTCATGTTGCCCTCAATACCGATCCCATGCTAGAAACCCTCGATCTCGACCTGTCCCTCGACAAACCCACCTACAAGTCCAAAATTGACGACCTGATGCGACAATTGCGATCGCTGCAACAGGCGTGTTGGGATAAAAAACAGCCCGTCATCGTCGTTTTGGAAGGCTGGGCGGCGGCGGGAAAAGGCGCGGCGATCAAAAAAATGGTGGGTTGCATGGATCCGCGCGGTTTCGCCGTCCATCCCATCTGGCCCCCCAGCGAAGACGAACGCCAATATCCGTTTTTATGGCGCTTCTGGCAAAAACTGCCCGCCCGAGGCAAATTGGGCATTTTCTATCACAGTTGGTACACCCACGTCCTCGAAGACCGGTTGTTCGAGCGGGTCGCCGAAGCCGACATTCCCACCGCCATGCGCCACATTAACGCCTTCGAGCGCCAACTGATCGACGACGGTGCCGCGATCGCTAAATTTTGGATCCACCTCAGCCGCAAAGAACTCAAACGCCGCCTGAAAAAATACGCCAAAGACGAACTCGAAGCCTGGCGAGTGCGATCGGAAGATTGGAAGCAAGCCAAGCATTACAAGCGTTACGCCGCCTTCGCCGAAGAAATGCTCGCCTACACCAGCACCGGTCCGGCGCCGTGGACGCTGGTCGAAGGCGACTGCAAGCGGTGGATGCGCGTAAAAGTGCTGACCCAACTGGCGGCGACCTTTACCGAATCCCTGGACCGCCTGCACGCCGCCGTTCCTCCGCCAAATCTCGCGCCGCAAGAACGCCTCGAACCCACCGAACCGGATTTTCTCGCCGAGGTGGATCTCAGCCAAAGCCTGACCAAACAGGAGTACAAGGAACGGTTGCGCGAAGCTCAAATCGAACTGCGCAAGCTGCAACTGAGCATTCACGAATATCACATTCCCGTGCTCATCCTGTTTGAAGGGTGGGATGCAGCCGGAAAAGGCGGAACGATCAAACGATTGACCGACGTCCTCGACCCCCGCAGTTACGTGGTCGAACCGTTTGGCGCGCCAAGCGACGAAGAAAAGGCGCGTCACTACCTCTGGCGGTTCTGGCGCAAGATTCCCGCTGCTGGCAAAATTGGCATTTTCGATCGCAGTTGGTACGGTCGCGTGTTGGTCGAGCGGATTGAAGGATTCGCCAGCGATCCCGAATGGCGACGCGCCTATCGCGAAATTAACGAATTCGAGGCGCAGCTGACCAGCGAGGGATACGTGTTGGTTAAAATCTGGCTGCACATTAGTCCCGAAGAACAGTTGCAGCGATTTAACGAACGCAAAGACAATCCGTTTAAACGACACAAACTGACGGAAGAAGATTGGCGCAACCGGGAGCAATGGTCGCTCTATCACGTGGCGATTAACCAAATGATTCAGCGCACCCACACGCCGACGGCACCTTGGAGTGTTATCGCCGGGAATGACAAATATCACGCGCGGGTGAAAACGATTGAAACGGTGAGCGAGGCGATTCGGGGAGAATTGAAGCGACGGAAGTAGACGCTTAGGGAGACGAGTCCGTTCTCGTTCCCCAGCCTTGAAGGTCATCCTCAAGAAGCTGCGGGAGTTGGAAGACGAGATCCGCGAGGATTTGGATGCGTTAGAGGGAATGTTGAGATAATGAAACCATTGCGGCGCGTTTGGCTGGAGGTCGAGACGGCATGACGGCGATAGCCTCTCTCCTGAGTTTGGAGGATTATTTCACCTACAACGACGGCACGGATACCCTCTACGAACTGGAAAATGGAGCGTTGCGGGCGATACCCCCAGAAAGCGACTTGAACCAGCGCATTGCTTCGCTGTTGTTTGCTTATTTTTTGCAGGCGGGGGTGTTGCCCGTTTGCTTGCGGATGAAAACGGAGGTGGTGGTGAGCGGTGCGCGAACGACGGTGCGCGTGCCGGATTTGATGGTGCTGTCGCCGGAGTTGGCTGCTGCACTGGCGGATGCGGAGCGAGCGACGGTGATGCTGGATATGCCGCCACCCCGGTTGGTGGTGGAGGTGGTGTCGCCGGGGCAACAAAACCGAAATCGCGATTACCGCTACAAACGCTCGCAGTACGAGGCGCGGGGGATTGGGGAGTATTGGATTGTAGACCCGACGGTGGGGCGGGTGAGTGTGCTGACGCGGGTTGAGGGATTGTACGAGGAAGCGGTGTTTGAGGGCGAAGCGGCGATCGTTTCTCCTTTTTTGGCTGAGTTGAAGCCCAGTCAAGTTTTAACGACAACTAGAGCTTTAGCCGCGAGTGACTAATTTCCTCCCCGGATTAAAACGACGGGGATTCCAGGCGCCCGATTGCTTCCTTGAGTAAAATCAAAGCTAACGACCAAACCCGTAGCTAACGCTAAAATAAAACCCATCATCCTGAATATTATCGCCGCGATCGTCGAGATCCACCAGCGGGAGACCGTAATCCAAACGCACCTCCCATCCTGGAACCACTTCCCACCACAATCCCAATCCCACTCCGGCTAAAAAGGTTTGGTCGGGTAAATCGTTGGGATTGTCTCCCACGTTCCACACCGTTCCGAGATCTGCAAACGGAATTAATTGAAATGTCTCCAATCCCGCCGCATCGCGACCGACGGTAATGCGATCTTCGATTGACAGGCGAAAGCCATTATCGCCAGAGCGGACATTTTGACGGTATCCCCGCAACGAGCGACCGCCACCGATGACGAATTGCTGGTTCGGTAACAAGCCATCCGGCGTTAGCTGGACGTCCCCTCGCACCACCAACAGGTGATCCTCGCCGAGTTGCTGCACCCGTTGCACCTGTCCCAACCAACTGATAAACTGACCGTCAGGGAGATCGCTGTCGTTTTCCGTGGCATCGAACCAGTTGGTTCCTAAGTTAAACTGCGATCGCAACGCCCACGCGCCACTGGATTCCCGCCGCACGTAATCCTGTCCGAACTGCACCACGCGAGTCCGACTGAACCCGTCTTCCTCTGGACCGATGCCAAATCCGAACGGCTCCTCGTTCAAAAAGGTCTGGCTGTCCTGGAACGTGAATCCCAGCGAGAGGGCAAATTCTTGCCGCAGCGATCGCACGATTGGCTGGCGATAGCTAATTTCGTATAATTCTTCCTCCCCCTCGATCCCGAATTCGTCGAACGGGTCTTGCACGATGTCGCTATTATTGGGAGCGGCGCGCAATTCCAGCGTCCCGTTCATGGCGTTGACCGGGAGCCGATAGGACACGTCAAACACATTCGACCCGCCGCGCGTACTGAAATAATACGATCCTGCCAGTTCGTCTCCCCGTCCCGTCAGGCTGAGATATTGCGCTTGCACTCCCAATCGTTCCGACCCGACGCTGGGACTGGAATAGTTATCGACGCTGACTTCTCCCCGAAATAGGTTGGCTTCATCGACGCGGACGACTAAGATGCTTTGACCGAATTCTTCGGCTGCTTTGAGGTTGGCTTCAATATTGTCGAAGCGAGGATTGAGGCGCAACAGGCGCAGTTGTTCTTCCAATTCCTGCGTGTTGATGGGAGCTTCAGCCGCGAGTGCGATGCGGTTGCGAATGTAGGCGTCGTTGACGCGGCGGTTTCCTTGGATGTCGATGCGTTGCAGGCGTCCTTCAATGGCTAAAATCTGCGCGACGCCAGTGTCGGTGACTGGGGGTTCGGCGAGAATGGCGCGAGAGGTGAGATATCCCCCTTCGAGATATAATTGCGTGATGGCGTCGGCGGCATCTTGCAGTTGCGATCGCGTGACGGTCGTTCCTGCTAGGGGATTCAGAATCGGATCGAGGGTTGCGGCGTCGAAAATCGTGTTTCCGACGACTTCGACGGTTTGGATCTCGAAGGTTTGGCTGGCGTTGTCGGAATCTGGCGAGTCGGCGGTGGGAGGGGGAGCAACTGGCGTCGTCTCTGGCGGGGTTGGCGTCGGTTCTGAGGTGGGTTGCGCGAAGCGATCGCGGTTGGGGTCGCTCTGGAGATTGGCGGGGGGAGGCGGCGGATTTTGCGCCAGCGGGAGCGGTGTAGCGGTGGCGGAATTTGCCAGTAAACTCGCGATCGCAATTCCTAATGCGATCGCCTTTTGTCTGCAACTCACTTCCATGTCTCAGTCCAACCCTCACGCAGATCCTGACCCGATTTTACGCAATTGCCAAGGTTCGTCAATCTACTGAGATGATAGGGGAATACGTCTGGCAAGCGCAATTATCCGATCGTCGAACGATGGCGGCGGTCTTTGTCTTTTGTTGGTGTGAGCGTCATTGCGAATGACCCATGACGGTATTAATTGTAACGGGAATGCATCGCTCTGGAACGTCGCTTACGGCGTCTTTGTTGGCGGCGTTGGGGGTGGATCTCGGCGAGAATTTACTCCCGCGCGATCGTTACAATCCTAAAGGCTATTTCGAGGATGTCGATTTTCTCTCGTTGCAGCGATCGCTCTTACAACAATGCTGTCAGTCGGAGGAGGCGGGATGGACGGATTGGGGATGGACGGAAAGCGAGTTTTTAGATACGTCTAAATTTAAATCTTATACCCGACAGGCAAAGAAATTGCTGCGATCGCGCCAGGGACAATCTCGACTGTGGGGATGGAAAGACCCGCGCACCACGCTGTTGCTCGATTTCTGGCACGATTTGCTCCCCGATGCGGGTTATATTTTTGTCTATCGCTTTCCCTGGGATGTCGCCGATTCGGTGTTGCGAATTGCCCACCCTAATTTTCTCAATCGTCCCGATTTTGCGTTAAAGGTCTGGCGGTTTTACAATCGCCACTTGCTCGACTTCTATATCCGACACGAATCGCGCTGTATTTTAGCCAATATTAATGCAATTTTGGCAAAACCGCAACAACTGGTCGAACTGATCGACCAGAAGTTCGATGTCGATCTGATTTGCGATCGCTCGACGTTTGATAAAGTTTGCGATCGCCGTTTGTTTCGCGGCTTAGATTGGGAGTCTCCTGCCGTACAATTGTTAGGAGCGATCGCGCCGCACTATTTTTATTTGTTAAATGAATTGGATCGCCGCGCCGATATTCCCAGTGTGTTTTCCTATGAAACCCTAGTCGCGCCATCTCCCGCATTAGAAGGGTTTCCACTTCTGCTGAATTACCGCGCCAATCAGTTTTTCTCTCAGCAACCGGACACGAAAACGCTCATTTGCGATCGCGACTCTCGTTGGATTGTTGCCCACGAATGGTTATTTGTTTCGGAAGACAATCTAGAATCGGTCTATCGAGGCGAGTTGGGACAATCGCTGCGATCGCTATGGCAAAATCCAACCATTCGACAGCCGCAAACGGATGCAGAATGGAACTTGGTTCGATATCTCAGTCAACATTGCAATCGAATTGCCTGCATTCTCGCGTTAATGCCTTACCGCTACGGCTATACGCTACAACGATCGCTCGATTTCGGGACTGTTCCGCACTGGTTTTTATCGGATTACGTCCGATTTTTAATCGACGCGCCACCCTACTTTACCACCAAGTCTGACTTGGAACGCTACGCGCGCCATTTCAAACAGCAGACCCAAAATATTTATCACGGAATTCGCAACAGTCCCAATTCTCCAGTCTGGAAAACTGTCGCCAAAACTTATATCGAGTTTGCCAATTTAACGCCACTGGAATGGACGGAGTTCGATTTAACCTCAATTTTAAACCAACGGGGAGACATTCTTGAATTCGTTCTCAACAATTGTGGCTATCCAACAGACTGGACCGTTTCGCCAAACCGCCGCCGCAAACGCCGCTTGGGAATTCTGGTTCGAGATCTAACCATTCGACCGGAAACCCTATCGATGTTTGCCTTCGCTCGGCATTGCGATCGCCGAAAATTCGAGATAAAATATTATTGCATTTCGCCTTCGCAAAATCCCCCAACCGATACCCCAATCGTTCCGCTCCCCGCAACCCTGCAACAGCGGGTCGAAACCCTGCGTCGCGACCGTTTGGATCTGCTTTGGATCGGCGAAAATACGACCGCAGATCCCGATATCGCCGCCTTAGCCAGCCATCGCCTCGCCAGAATCCAACTCGCCGGATTTCCCAACGCCACGACGACCGGACTTCGCCACGTAGACTATTTCGTTTGCTCGCAACTGAGCGAAACGCCAACGCAGATGCAGCGACGCTATCGCGAGACGCCAATTGCGCTCGATAGTCCCAATTTTTGCTTTGCAACGCCAAAATTCGCGCCACCGAAACTCAAGTGCGATCGCCCCTCCCTCGGGATCGCCAAAAATGCTATCGTGTATGCGAGTGCTATCTCTCACCGCGCGATCGCGCCGCAAGTGTGGCAAAGATGGGCAAAAATTCTCGCCGCCGTTCCCCAGTCTGCGTTCGTGTTGGTGACGCTAACCCCGGAGACGACGGGATTGACCGAACCGATGGGCGCCGCATTCGACCGAGAGGCGATCGCTTACCGACACGTTCCCTTACACCGCTATCTCGACCTTAGCGCAATTTTGGCGATCGCAGACATCTACCTCCATCCCTATCCCCACGGGGATCTCGCCGCCTTGGTGACGGCGTTGGCGTGCGGATGTCCCAGCGTGGTGGCGAATGGAACTCAGGCGCGATCGCGATCGCCCGCTTCCCTGCTACAATCGCTTCAGTTATGGGAACTTGCCACGCCTCGCACGACGACTTACGCCAACACTGCCATTAATTTAGGAGTCGATCCCGAATTGCGGCAGGCATTTGCAATTAAGGTTCGCGCCAAATTACGCGGGAAGCATTCGTTTTTAGACAGCCAAAGCTATAGCAAACGATTCACCCAATCTTTTAACAAGTTATTGTAATATTCCCATGCTAAAAATATCTTATTTCGCGGCAATTGTCCTGGCGATCGCGCCCGTTTCAGCCCTCGCTCAAATCGTTCCCGCCCGCGACGGCACCGGAACGACCGTCAATTCAGATGGCGATCGCATCGATATTCGCGGCGGACAGCGCTCCCAAGACGACGCCAACTTATTCCACAGTTTTCGCGAGTTCGGATTGGACGAGGGACAAATTGCCAACTTCATCTCCGATCCCGAAATTCGCAATATCTTAGGTCGAATTAACGGCAGCAATCCCTCGGTTATCGATGGCTTAATTCGCGTGACTGGCGGCGATGCCAACCTGTATTTAATGAACCCGTCGGGTATTATTTTCGGTGCCAACGCTCGCCTCGACGTTCCCGCCTCCTTCTTCGCCACCACCGCCACCGGAATGCAGTTAGACGGCGGTTGGTTTAACGCCCGAGGCACCTCCGATTATGCCGCGCTGTTGGGGACGCCGCAAGCCTTCCGCTTCGACAGTGCTAGTGTCATTTCCAACGCCGGAATCTTAACCGTTCCCCCCGAGCATACCTTGGGATTGTTGGGCGGAACCGTTCTCAATAGCGGACAGCTCGACGCACCGGGAGGACAAGTCCTGGTCACCGCCGTCGGGTCGGGAAATACCGTTCGCCTCAGCCAACCGGGACACCTCCTCAGCCTCGACATTCAACCGTCGGGAGAGTCCGTCACGCCGCTGTCGCTCCCCGAATTGCTGACCGGGTCGCTTCCCGAGGGAGGATTGACGGTAGACGCAGACGGAAATATCGTAGCAGCAGCGGGAGACGGAGCGATCGCCGACAGTCGAATTCGCGCTCGCAACGCCACGATCGCCGCTGAAAACAATCTCGCCGTTTCCGATAGCACCCTCGCCGCCACCGAAAACTTAACCGTGCGAGCGGGCAATACCCTGCAAATTCGCGACGGAAGCGCCAACGCGGGCAATCGGCTAACCTTAAGGGGCGATCGCGCCATCGATATCCTCGCCCTCGCCGACCTGGAAGTCCCTCCCTTCACTAGCGGCGGCGACTTCAACCTCGTCAGCGGCGGCACGATTTCGGCAGATTCCCACTTCGCGGCGGGAGGAAATCTGTCGGTTGTCACCCCCACCGGACAGCCCGGCAATCTCGTCAGCCTCTACGACCCGATCGTGCGGGTGGCGGGCGATATCGTCTTTGGCAATTATACGGGAGCGGCACTCAAAATTGAAGCAGGCGGCAGCATTAGCGGCGGCGATATTACCATTACCGAACCGGATGTGGCGTTGAGCGACGCCTTTGCAGACGACCCGGATTTCGCGATCCTCACCTCGTTTCCCGCCTTAATTCTGCGTGCTGGCGTTCCCCCCACGGTCACCACGCCACTTCCCGAAGGCTTTTCTTCGACCACCCCAGCCAGTTCCCCCGCCAACATCACCGTCGGCGAGATTACCACCGCCTCGGAAACGGGATTGGGCGGTCCGGCAATTCTCTCGGCAACCGGCGCGATCGCCACGGGAAATATTATCACCTTCTCGGCAACGGAACCGGGCGGAACCATCAATTTAGAGGCAGATGGCAATATTACCGCCGAAAACCTGCTCTCGGGAGGCGGCGACATTCTCGCGCGATCGATCGACGGCGCGATCGCCACTGAAGACATCAATGCGGCTAGCTTAGAAACTGGGGGCAATGTTACCGTGGAAGCGGGCGATCGCCTTCAAACCGGCGCGATCGATACCTCGGGACTGACGGGCACCGGTGGGAACATCCGGGTTAACGCCGGAAGCGACGCCGAAATCTCCTCTATCGACGCCCGAGGTGCCACCAGCGGCGGCGACATCGACCTCGCCACCAACCCCACCCTGCGCGTACTCGACCTAGTGGCTACCGGGATCGTTCGAGATACCACCGCCAGCATCGCCACTTCACCGGGCGGTTCCATCCGCATTCAACAGCAACTCGACGCCGAAACGCCAACCCTCACCGTGGGCGATCGCAGCGTTAACGGGACGACCGGCGACCTCACCACCGAAGTTAACACGCTGACCTCCCCCTTTTCTGCCCCCATCGGCACCTTCGAGCAAGGGGAAGCAGAATCATCCAGCAAAATTACAATTATTACCCAGCGGGAGACCCCCAGTTTGCCCGAAACGCCGGAAGTTCCGGAGGAAGCGGGAGACGCCATCGAGCGGGAACTGTCTCCCACGCGCCCGCAACTGCCCCAGCCGCAGGTAGAACTGGACGAACCCACCCTCGACGGGGAATACGCCACCGAATTTGAATTTTATCTGGATCTGCCGCCAGCGCCCCCAGTTTCGCTCCAGGAAGCTGCCAACATCCTCGCCGAAGTCGAACGGACGGCGGGCGTCAAACCCGCCATTGTTTACGTCAATTTCGTGCCGACCGGTGCGGCGGTGAATCAGTCGGGACAACTGCTTCAGGTCGAACAGAACCCGCAGGACTACCATCTCGAATTGGTGATGGTGACCTCCCAACAAAGTAGCGCCACCCCTGTCGAGTCCAATCAGAACGTGGTGCGCGTTTCTCTAGACAACATCAGCAAACCGCAAGTTCTCGACACCGCGCGTCAGTTGCGCAACAACGTTACCAGTCCGATTCGACGGCGAACCAACACCTACCTGCAATCCGCCCAGCAACTGTACGATTGGATCGTCTCGCCCCTGGCTGCCGAACTCCAGCAGCGGGAAATCGAGAATATTGTCTTTATTATGGATTCCGGCTTGCGATCGCTCCCGATTGCCGCCATGCACGACGGCGAGGGATTTTTGGTCGAATCCTACAGTCTCGGCTTAATGCCCAGCCTCAGCCTGACCGATACCCGCTACAGCGATCTTCGCAACTCGAAGGTACTGGCAATGGGTGCCTCGCAATTTCAGCCGGACACCGGATTGCAACCCCTTCCCGCCGTTCCCATCGAAATTGACGCGATTGGGGGCAGGCTCTGGCCCGGCGACGATTTTCTCAATCAAGCCTTCACCCTGAAAAATTTGCGCGCTCTGCGCCGACGGACGCCCTACGGCATTATCCACCTCGCCACCCACGCCGAATTCAATGCAGGCGACCCGAGCAATTCCTACGTGCAACTGTGGGACTCGCGGCTGTCGCTGGATCGCTTGCGTACCCTCGGTTGGAACGATCCCCCCGTCAACCTGCTGGTGCTGAGTGCCTGTCGGACTGCGGTGGGGAGCGAACAGGCGGAATTGGGCTTTGCCGGATTAGCGGTGGCGGCGGGGGTGAAATCGGCGCTCGGCAGTTTGTGGTACGTCAGCGATGAAGGCACCGTCGGCTTGATGACCGAATTTTATCGCCAATTGCGACAAGCTCCCATTAAAGCCGAAGCCTTGCGCCAGGCACAACTGGCAATGATTCGCGGTAACGTGCGCTTGGAGTCGGGAGAATTGCGCGGCTCTCGGGGGACCATTGCCCTACCGCCGCAACTGGCACAACTGGGCGATCGCAATTTATCCCATCCCTACTATTGGTCTGCCTTTACACTAATTGGCAACCCGTGGTAAACTAAGGGGTTAGTAAAAAGCGATCTCATCTCCTCAAACGAACGGGGAGCATTCCCGCAGCAGCGAACCCGAGCAATCTGCCAAACCTTAATCTGCGAAGTTCGAGACTCTGCATCCGGGGAACTCGCTGAGGAACGAAATTCGTCAATTCCCCGTTTCCGGCGCGAGAATTCTCCATCCTTTTGGGCAATTGAGACGAGAGCGCCGCGATAACAGGTAAAATAAAGAAGCATTGGGTTGCATCCCAACCCAGCATCTCGAAACCGATACTCCTTCAGAGCCAGGGAGTTTGCCTGCGGACGCCGGGTTCGATCCGAATCCCTCGGTTTAACGGTCTCGGCGGATGAAACAGGAAGCTCGTCCCCTTTTATGGATCGAGCGGCTCGCTATAGGATTGGGAACGTGTAACATCCTAAGAAATACTGTAAGCAAGGATCCATCATTATGTCAGCAGCCGCACAAGTCACCGATGCGACCTTCAAGCAAGAGGTCCTCGACAGCTCAACGCCGGTGCTAGTTGACTTCTGGGCACCTTGGTGCGGACCGTGCCGTATGGTCGCTCCCGTGGTCGATGAAATCGCTCAACAATACGACGGTCAAATCAAAGTCGTTAAAGTCAACACCGACGAAAACCCGAATGTCGCCAGTCAGTACGGGATCCGAAGCATCCCGACGCTGATGATTTTCAAAGGAGGTCAGCGAGTTGACATGGTGGTCGGCGCTGTGCCCAAGACCACGCTAGCCAATACATTGGAGAAGTACCTCTAAGCCACCCCCGGCTGGGTCTGACAATTCAACGACATTATGTGCTGGGTGTTGCTTGCAACCCCAGCATTATTGTCAGAACTCTCGCTTTGCTGTAGCGTAGGCTACACGGTATGCTAATTTTCCCCTCAAAGTTCGATAAAATAAAGTGCCGCTAGGTAGGGAACTGCTTTATGGGCGCACCCACTGCATTTGATGCCCTCGATTCGCTCCAGGAAGAGGTACGCGAACTTCTCGAACGACTGCCCCACATTAAGTATGGAAAGTGGATCGGGCGATCGCTGGCAACGCTGGCGCGCATTGCTGCCGGAGAAACCGATCGCCTCGATTGGAAGATTTTAACCGGATCGCTTCAGGATTTAGAGCGCGGGTTCGAGATTTTTCACCCCTATCGGCACGTTCGCAAAATCACGATTTTCGGGTCGGCGCGAATTTCTCCCAATAGTCCCGAGTATAAAATGGCGGTTGAATTTGCCCGCAACCTGACCCAGCAGGGGTTTATGGTGATGACGGGAGCTGGCGGCGGGATCATGCAAGCTGGCAATGAGGGTGCCGGACCGGAGCATTCGTTCGGACTCAATATCAAACTTCCCTTCGAGCAAGAAGCCAATCCCTATATCGCCGGAGATCCGAAGTTGGTGTCGTTTAAATACTTTTTTACCCGCAAGTTGTTTTTGTTGCGCGAAAGCGACGCGATCGCTCTTTTTCCGGGGGGATTTGGCACCCAAGACGAAGCCTTCGAATGCCTCACCCTCAGCCAAACTGGAAAGTACGGTCCGGCTCCGCTGGTATTGATCGATCGCCCTGGCGGCGAATACTGGCAAAGCTGGAATCGCTACGTTCAAGAGCAATTGCTGCAACAGGGGTTAATCAGTCCCGACGATCCGAGCTTGTATACCATTACCGACGATCTGGATGTGGCGTGCGAGGCGATCGCGGGGTTCTATCGAGTGTATCACTCTAGCCGCTACGTGGGCGATCGGTTCGTGATGCGGCTCAAATCCCAACTCTCGGACGAGCAGGTGGAGGAGTTAAACGACGAATTTAGCGATATTCTCGTTAAAGGCAAAATCGAGAAAAGCAAAGCTTTACCGCAGGAAATTGGCGACGAAACCGAACCGATGCCCCGGTTGGTGTTTTATTTCAACCAAAAAGATTTAGGGCGACTGTACCAGGCGATCGGGAAAATCAATCAAATGGGCGCTTCTGCTCCCGAATCGGCGCACCCGGAGCAAAAATAAAAATTGGGCAAACCTGCAAATGGCTGCCCAATTGGAAGGAGAAGCAAAACCAAATCTTATTCTTTGGCGGCGCAGGGATTGCTTTTGGATGCGCAGGGATCGCTCTTAGACGCACATGGGTTATCCTTTGACGCGCACGGGTTACTTTTGGAGGCACAGGGGTCGCCCTTAGACGCACAAGGATTATCTTTTGAGGCACAAGGATTGGCTTGCGTGTCTTCAGTTGGTGCCCGATCCTGCGCCGCACAAGGGTTGGCACAACCGGCAACGACTCCCGCACTCAGCAAGGTAACGGCGCTCAATGTGGTTAAGTATCGAACTTTCATACAGTACTCCTTGAAAAATTCGTTATCTGCTATCTCGAAATTGGAGAATTCTATATTGCGATCGCTAGGATTTAACTTAGACAGTCGAGATAAAGGCGAGCTGAGAGAAAACTGAGAAAATTTTAAGGGACTCCCTAGAACTGGGGAGGGGAGGTCGAGCAGAGTTCCCTTGGAGCGCT
>CAYQUF010000029.1:0-7485 GCA_964420595.1 uncultured bacterium | reverse complement strand
ATGGGAAGGTGGGCATTGCGAGTTTGCAGTGGATCGGCACAAGTTCAAATCGATCGGCAATTCCCACCCTACCAATGAGGTTCAATTGAGTATTATTGTAGGCTGGGTTGAGGCACGAAACCCAGCACGAACAAGGTTTTTTTGGGTTTCCTTCGTCAACCCAACCTACATTTTTAGTGCGCTCAGTTCACGACCAATGGGATTCAATTGAGTGCCGAGTCATTAGCCGAACTCCAGATTAAACCGGAATGCGAATGACAAACTCCGTTCCCCCACCGGGATTCGAGTTGCACGCTAATTCGCCGCCATGTTGGTCAACGACAATTTGATGGCAAATGTGCAAGCCGAGTCCCGTCCCTTTCCCCGCTGGTTTGGTAGTGAAGAAAGGTTCGAATATTTCTTGGCGAGCTTTCTCGGGAATTCCCGGTCCGTTGTCTGAAATGCGGATTGCTACTTCGCGATCGCCTATTATTTCCGTTTTAATTCGAATGCGATTGGGATTGCTTTCAATTTCGGCATAAGTTCGGTCTTGATTGATATCGTCAAACGCATCGATCGCGTTGGCGATTAAGTTCATAAACACTTGATTGAGCTGTCCGGAATGACAGGACACTGAGGGTAAATCGCCGTACTCTTTCACGATTTCGATTTCCGGTCGCTCGGGTTTGGCTTTCAAGCGATGGCGTAGAATCAGTAACGTACTGTCAATGCCTTCGTGCAAGTTGGCAGCTTGTTTTTGTTTTTTGTCTTTGCGCGAGAAGGTTCGCAACGATGAAATAATTTCTTGGATTCGCTTTGCCCCCATTTTCATCGTATCGATCGTGAGGGGAAAATCTTCGATGATAAAATCGAGATCGATATCTTCTGCCTTTTCGCCGATCGCCTCGACGGGATCGGGATAACATTGATGGTACAACTGAATCAGTTCGAGCAGATCGCTAACATAGTCTTTGGCTTGGTCTAAGTTAGCCGAAATAAAGCCTAACGGATTGTTGACTTCGTGGGAAACGCTGGCGACCAATTGACCGAGACTGGAGATTTTTTCGGCTTGAACTAACTGAGCTTGGGTTTGTTGCAGTTGGCGCAGCGAATTCTCCAGTTGTTTGGATTTCTCTCGCTCTCCTTCGTACAGTCGGGCGTTTTCAATGGAGATAGCAATTTGCGACGTTAACACTCGTAAGGTTTCCACGCGATCGCTCGTAAACGCTCCCGCGATCGAATAGTTTTCCAAATACAAAATACCCGCAATCTGGCTGCGATAGAGAATGGGCAAACACAGAATCGATCGCAACCCAGAGGCGATCGCGTACGGATCGGTTGCTACCAATTCATTTTTGGCTGCATCGTCAATGACTAAATACTGTCCCGTTCGCCGCACGTAATTCACCGCAGCTATGGCTAAGTCTCGATCGCGATCGAGCGGAATCGATTTCAAAACTTCGACGGTTTCGCGATCGTTTTTAATCGAACTTTTTGCTTCGATCTCCCAACTGTTATTGTGATAGGCAATAAAATACCCCCGTTGCGCTCCGGAATTTTCGATCGCGATGTGCATGAGTTTGCTGAGTAAATTGCCCAGCACGATTTCTTCTGAAAGCGCTTGCGAGGCTTCCAGTGCAGATGCCAAATCTAACGTATTGGTATGGGAACCCGTGGTCGAGGCGATCGATCCGGTCGAGAGCGACAAACTTTTTTCAGGAACGGCATTTTTCGACAAGCATTGCGGGTAGCGAGCTTCGAGTGCTTTGGCTTTCGCCGTCGCTCCCCAACAGCAATAGCAAAAATGAGCTTTCTTGAGATAGGTTTGGGCAATTTCGAGCCGTCCGAGATCTTCGTAAAAGGTTCCGGCGCGTTCGTAGGCGATCGCCTCTTCGTAAATGATGTTATTCTGTCGGGCATTGGCAATGGCGCGATCGTAAAGGTCCATCGCCTCTAAATATTTCCCCAACACCCGCGCTTTTTCTGCCTCGACCAACTCAAACTCGTGTTGGTAATTTTCGGGAGAATGTTTTGCCCAATGTTTGAGTTTGACCTGATTGGTTCCCAGGATGGAAAGTACGTCCGTTGGCATCTCCGCCGCGCCAGTGTCGTAGTGTCCCAGCAACGACAGCGAGTAATAACAGTTGGTTTGCGCCACGTGTCTCATGCCCACCAACACGGTTTCGTATGCCATTCCCCGTTCGGCGCAGCTCGTGGCGCGATCGTAATCTCCCATGACATAAGCCAAAATGGTTTGAGCGAGGTACAGGGAAAACAACGACATGTGATTGTTGCTTTGTACCAGAAAGTCTCCTATCCGATCCTCGTCAAACTTGGCATCGCTCAAACAACCGTCCGCACCAGTTTCGGCTTGCAATCGAATCGCAAATTGCTCCCAAATTTTGGCATAGAAATACTGAAATTCCCGTTGAAACTTGTGAATCGAATCGAGACATTCGCTAATTTTCTGTCGCGCCGATTCCAGCGGTTCCCCGCTCAAGGCGAGATAGCTGCAATAGAAACTCGCCGCATAACAGGCATATTCCACATCGCCGACTTCCAAACTGGCGTGCATGGATTCGAGCAGGGGGTCGAGGGTGGCGCGTAGCGGCTCTTTCCAATGGCGCACGAAGAAGTTAAAGACCAGATACACCTGTCCTTTCAACTTCCGCGTCGGGTATCGTTCCAGCAGATCCAGTGCCAGCCGTCCGAACCGATATCCCGATTCCACATCGCCTCCCGTCCCGACAAACAGCAAGCTGTACTCGGTGTAGGCAAAGGCGGCAAATTCGCTATTTCCGCCGCGAACGCACAAATCGACCATGCTGAGGGCGACGACGGGGAATAAGTGGGGACGACCGATAAATACGGGGGGGGTGACGGTGACCAAAATTCGCAACGCCGCAGATTGGTAGGGATCTTCCAGGCGCGGCAGGTGCTTGAGTTCGTCGATGCGTTCTCCCCGCCACGGCGAGAGGGACTGTTGCAGGCGATCGCAGGCTCGATTGAGTTCGTCGGGATCTTGGGGGAGGGACAAACCGAGCAGGGACAGGGCTTCCCACGCCACGTCGATGGAGGCTCCCATCTGGTTTTTCGAGATCGGGTATTGCACCTCGATTTCGTAGACTTTAATGCGATCGAGGTCGTCTTTGGCGCGTTCGATGACCTGCTGCGCCAGGAATTTTGCCCGTTCGAGGCGATCGTTGTAATATTCGACTTCCACCCCTTCTAAGTACAAGTTCAGGGTCAGGTCGTAGTCGCGATCCCAACTCCCCTCTGGAAGCAATTGCAGGGCGACGGTTAAATACCGCAAGGCAGTTTCATAGGCGATCGCGGCTTTGGCTTTGCGAATGGCGATGAGGTTGAGACGGGCGAGTTCGTAGCGTTCGGTTTCCTCACTCACCAAATCGACGGTATCGAGAAATTGATTGACGATCTCGAAAATTTGTCCGTCCGAGTGTATGCGATCGCTATTTTGTTTGAGCAACCGACCCACGTGCAAGTGAGTGTACGGTCGTTTCGTCTCGGGAATCAGGGAATAGGCGGCTTGTTGGACGCGATCGTGCAAAAATCGGTAGCGGCGAACGGTCGGACAGCGATCCGGTTGCGGGGAGCCGTACGTCTCGCTCGCTGGAAGAATTAACCCTTCGGCGATCGCGTAGTCGAGATCCACCGCCGTTGCTGCCAACGGTTTTTCGCAGATGACGCTGAGTAGGTCGAGATCGAATAGCGTCCCGATACACGCGGCAAATTTGAGAATGTCTTGGGTCTGCTCGGGCAACTCCCGCAGCCGCCGCACCATTAACTCGACAATGCCGAGATCGGAAATCCCCACGGCTTGAATGTGTTGCAGATCCCACTGCCACTGACCCGTTGCCAAATCGAAACCGAGTAATTTTTGATGGTACAGTGCCTGGAGCAGTTGGTTGAGATAGAAGGGATTGCCTTGAGTTTTGGCATGGAGCAGTTCGGCTAACGCCTCGAATCCCGGCGGGTTGTCGAGGGCTTCGACGAGCATCTGTTCCACGTGAGCCAGTTGCAGGTTGCCCACGGGAATGTCTCGAACCACCTGTCCCCGTTCTTCAATGGCGGCGAGGGTCAGCGAGAGGGGGTGAACCTGATTGACTTCGTTGTCTCGATAGGCACCCACCAAGAGCAAATTGGGGATTTCGGCTTCGACGGCTAACAATTGCCACAGTTTGAGCGACGCCATATCCGCCCATTGCAAATCGTCGATGAAAATGACTAAGGGGCGTTCGGGACGGGCAAACACGCGCACGAATTGAGCGAATGCTAAGTTAAATCGGTTTTGAGTTTCGGCGGGACTCAAGCTGGGAACGGGGGGCTGTTCGCCGATAATTAGAGCTAATTCGGGGATGGCATCGACGATGACTTGTCCGTTTGCGCCTAACGCCGCTTGCAATTGCCCTTGCCACACTTCGAGTTGGTGTTGGGGTTCTGCGAGCAGTTGGCGGACGAGATCTTGGAAGGCGCGCACGAACGCAGAATAGGGAATGTCTTGTCCGAAGCGATCGAATTTCCCGTCGATAAAATAGCCGCCTCGGTGCGTGGTGGGAGCGTGCAGTTCGCCCACTAAAGCCGATTTGCCGATGCCCGAATAGCCGCGCACTAACACCAGTTCGGTCGCTCCCCGGCTGGCGCGATCTAATGCGATCCGTAGAGATTGAATTTCTGCCTCGCGACCGTAGAGTTTGTCGGGCAGTTGCAGTTCGACGGAGCGATCGTGTCGGGCGAGGGGAAATGGCTCGATTTGATGGCGATCGCGCCACTGTTGGGCGCACGAGTTTAAGTCGGCTTTTAAGCCATAGGCACTTTGGTAGCGTTCTTCCGGTCGCTTGGCAATTAATTTATCGATAATGTCGGAGACCATTGGGGGAATGGAAGGGCAAAGTTGGCACAGGGGCGTCGCCGATTTTGCCAGGTGAGCGTGAACCCATTCCATCGGTTCGGAGGCGTTAAAGGGCAACTGTCCGGCGAGCAATTCGTAAAAGGTGATGCCGAGGGCGTAGAAATCGGTGCGATAGTCGATGGCGCGATCGATCCGTCCGGTTTGCTCGGGGGACATATACGCCAGCGTGCCTTCTAAGTGCGGGTTGGGGGGCAAACTGACCCGAGCGTCGGGCAAGATGGCGGCGATGGAAAAGTCGGTGATGCGCGTTTCTAAGGTATCGGAATCGATGATAATATTGGCGGGTTTAATATCTTTGTGAATGATATTCTGTCGGTGCAAGCGACCGAGGGTGTCTGCCAGTTGAGTGGCGATCGCGAAGAAGGTTTCGAGGTCTAAAGGGCGCGATCGCGCGAATTCATGCAGCGATTGACCGGAAAATCCTTCTAAAACTAAGGCTAATCCACGCTCGTGGTGAACTAACTCTAGGGGCGTAATAATGCCCGGTATATTCTTCCCTTGTAAAATTTCAAACTCGTGTTTGATGCGAGCAATTTCGGGAGGAGACGACCCATCGGCTCGAAGCAATTTAATCACGACCGGATGGCGATCGCACTGACAATAACCGCGATAAATTGTCGTGTGTTGCGTCTGTTGTAAGACTTCCGTAAATTGATATTGTAGGTGAGCCACGGTCACGATCTCCTATCATACGATCCGAAGAATAAGCCGCCCCTTGAAATAAACGCCTATAAACTACTGCTGGGGTTGCAGTTGTGGGGGAATCGAGCGAAAGATAAGAAAGGATACCTTTAATATAAAATACTGCCTTCGCCGTAAATATTAAATTTCGATTGTATTCCTCGCCCGATCTTCACATTTAACCTAGCAATTTGGACATTTTATCGACACCGAAAAAACACCGAAATTAAATTTAACAAAAATATAGATATTAACTGGAGTGATATCAACAAGTACGGCAAGGAAAAGTACATGCTTCCGTTATCCGTTGTCTTCCCTTACACCCCTGCCCGTTTTCGCGCCTGTATTGCCCGTTCTCCTGCCGTTCGGACGATCTCGGTTTCGCTGGCAGTTTGCACTTGGCGATCGCGCACGACAATGCGACCGTCTACGATAACTGTATTGACATCCGATCCGGTGGCACCGTACACCAAAGTGGCGATCGGATCGTGAGCGGGCGTCAGATGGGGAACGCGGGTATCGACCAGGATGATATCGGCGAGAAATCCCGGTTGCAAGCATCCCAGACAATCTGCCATCCCCAAGGCTTTGGCATTCCCGCGCGTTGCCATTGCCAACACCTCTTGAGCGACTAACGCCTCGGGTTTGCGAGTGATGACCTTTTGCAACAGCGCCGCTTGTTTCATCGTCTCGAACATATCTTGGCGGTTGTTACACGCTGGCCCGTCGCACGCCAGACCGAGGGGAATGCCTGCCGTTTGCAATTGCGGAATTGGAGCAATCCCGGAGGCGAGTAACATATTGCTGGTGGGATCGTGAATTACCGAAGATCCGGTTTCGGCAATCAGTTCGATATCGCGATCGCTCAGGTGAACGCAGTGGTTGAGCATGACGCGATCGCCCAATGCCCCCACATCTGCAAGCATTTCAACGTTGCTCTTGCCCGTCCGCTGGCGCACCAGTTCGTTGTATTCGGGGGTTTCGGCAGTGTGCAGGTGGATTTCGATCCCTTCATCTTGCGATAGAGCCACTGCATCTTCAAACGCCTCTGGACTCGACCCCCAGGGAATCAGGGGACCGACGCCAACCCGCACGCGATCGCGATGGTGCCACTGGCGGATCAGTTGGCGGGAGCGGCGGAGAATCTGCGCTCGGGTTTCGACAAAGCCGTCGAAAAACGATTCGTCGTTGCTACAGCGAAAGAAAAATGTGCGGATGCCCGTGCGTTCCAAATGGGCGATCGCGATTTCGTCCGCGCCGTCGCTATAGTGAGGGCTGAAAAAGATTTCGCAAATGCTGGTATTGCCCGCTTTCAGGTTTTCAATCGCCCCCAACGTCGCGCTCTGGGCGTAATCTTCCGGCTCGAACGCTTGCATCAGCGGCACTTGCGCGTCCGAGAGCCAATGCAACAACGCGCGATCGCTCCCTAACGAACGCCCGAAGGTCATGCACAAATGGGTATGGGCGTTAATCAAGCCGGGACACGCCAACATCCCCGTGGCATCGATCGCGGTGTCGTAATGGTTGCGAGGCGGATCTCCCTCATCCACTTCTATAATTTGTCGGTCTTCAACGACGAGATAGCCGCGATCGATAACCCTTTGAAAGCGATCGCCCGTGACAATCGTACACCCTGAAATTAAAAGTTTCGTCATGCTATGGTCTTGCGTGCCTGTCCTTCATTGTTCCCCAAGTCCCGCAAACTTTACCGATTCTTTAAACTTTTTATTTCACTTTTTTCGACGAAATATAGCATTTGCCCCCTTGATGAGGTAATACTCTCCGATTGCCTTCCTCAACCGAGGGGGATCGCACGTCACTATAGCAGCGAGCGCTCGTGTATTAACCATCCAACCGGATTGAGTCATTGGGTAGGGGCGGTTCGCGAACCGCCC
>CAYQUF010000028.1:26383-34038 GCA_964420595.1 uncultured bacterium | reverse complement strand
GCCTATGAAGATTTGAGGGTTAGAAATTTAGCAAAAAATCATTGTCTCGCCAAGTCGATCGATGATGCAGGTTGGTATCAGTTTAGGAAATGGTTAGAGTATTTTGGGACTAAGTTCGGTAAAGTAACAGTCGCTGTTAATCCGGCTTATACTTCTCAAGAATGTTTTAACTGTGGCGCAGTGGTCAAAAAATCTCTATCCACTCGAACTCATGTTTGTTCGTGTGGATTTGTCCTAGATAGAGATTGGAACGCTGCCATCAACATCCTGAAATTAGCCTTGTGTACCGTAGGGCATACGGGAACATCGATTCGGCTTCGCTCACCGAGCGCAGTCGAGGTGAACGCTTCAGGAGATTTGACCGCTACTTTAGCTGGAGCAATCCTGTTAAAGCAAGTCAGGTCTGTGAATGAAGAATCCCCTCGCCACAAGGGCTGGGGAGTGTCAAAAAGTATGGCGTATTTCTCCAACTCTGGCAGAGGCAACGGTAAAGCACCATGACAACACGAGACTTTAGCGATTCTAAACCCACCGAACCGAGTCCGGGGCGATCGCTGCCGAAAATCAACCTCCTGACCATGTTTCGGCTGGGACTGTTCCAAATGGGACTCGGAATGCTATCGCTGCTCACCCTGGGCGTGTTAAACCGCGTCATGATCGACGAACTGAGAATTCCAGCCATTCTCGTCGGCGCAACCCTGGCGATGTATCAATTTGTCTCCCCCGTACGGGTGTGGTTCGGGCAGATGTCGGACGCCAAACCGATTCGCGGCTACCATCGCACCGTCTACGTTTGGAGCGGATTATTGCTGGCTGCGGTCATTTTATTCGTCGCGGTGCAAGTGGTGTGGCAATTGGCGGCGAGCGTAGAAAGCGGCTGGTCGGTGCAAACCTATGGATGGGCGGCTCTGTTGGCGCTGATGTTTGCCTTGTACGGCGTCTCGATTAGCAGTTGTTCGACCCCCTTCGCGGCGTTATTGGTAGACGTATCCGACGAAGACAATCGCTCCAAACTGGTCGGCGTCGTGTGGTCGATGCTGATGGTCGGGATCGTCATTGGCGCGGTAGTCGGTCAGAAATTGCTGGAAGGACAAACGGCAGATACGCTACAAACTGCCGTTACCCGCTTGTTTATAATCTTCCCGATCGCCGTGTTTTTGATGGGATTTATCGCCACCATTGGCGTCGAGAAAAAATATTCCCGCTACCACCTGCGATCGCACCTGGCTGACCGGGAAGACCAAATTACCCTGGCTCGAGCTTGGCAAGTGCTAACCGCCAGTCCCCAAACGGGGTTGTTCTTCACCTTTTTGCTCGTGATGACCATTGGGTTATTCTTACAGCAACCCGTCCTCGAACCCTATGCCGGGGAAGTGTTTGGCATGAGCGTGGCTGAAAGTGCGGGATTGAACAAATACTGGGGAATCGGGATTTTACTCGGGATTAGCATCACCGGCTTTTTACTCGTTCCCCGTATGGGCAAGCATCGCGCCACCCGTCTTGGTTGCATGGCCACAGCCGTTTGTTTCGCGTTGGTGATTGGCTCGGGGGTTATCGAGAACGTCAACTTGTTATTGACCGCCGTATTTATCTTCGGAATTGCCTCGGGGATCTTGACCAACGGCGCGATTAGTTTAATGCTCGATCTAACGGCGGCAGAAACGGCAGGAACGTTTATCGGTGCTTGGGGGCTGTCGCAAGCCTTAGCGCAAGCGATCGCGACTGTGACTGGAGGCGCGCTGCTCGACCTGGGTCGCTGGTTGTTTCCGACGCCCCTGCTGGCTTATAGCTTGGTCTTTTTCTTAGAAGCACTGGCGATGCTATTGGCGCTGGGATTGCTGTCTCGCGTCAACGTGCGCGAATTTCAACGAGATACCCAAAAGACGATTTCTACCGTACTAGAGGGCGAATTAGAGTGACAGATTTCTGGGATAAGGTTTTAAAATTTAGCGAGACAACAGCCGCGCAGGTGGGCAAACAGCTTCTAGGCGATTTCGGTCACGTGCAAGCGTCGCAAAAAGACGACGGAACCTTAGTGACGCAATCGGATCGCTGGGCGGATCGCGAAATTCGAGAAGCGATCGCCGAAGCCTTTCCCGACCACGGCGTTTTAACCGAAGAAGGCGATCGCACGTTTCCCGATACCGAGTGGTGTTGGGCGATCGATCCCCTCGACGGTACCACGAATTTCTCCCGTGGCATTCCCATTTGGGGCGTCTCCCTGGGATTGCTCTACCGAGGAACCCCCGTGTTCGGTTACGTGGAATTGCCGCCCCTATCCCAGTCCTTTCACGGGTTTTGGTATGGCGATACGGGGTTGAGCGGTCCCGAGGGCGCATTTTTAAATAAAAAACCCATTCATCCCAGTTCCGATCCCCTCTCGAAAAATCACTTTTTCAGCCTGTGTTCTCGCAGCGTCGGGTTAGCTCCGAAACTGTCCCCGTGCAAGATTCGGATGCTAGGGGTGGCGACGTATAATTTGCTGAGCGTGGCGACGGGAATTGCCATCGGCGGGATCGAAGCCACGCCCAAGATTTGGGATATTGCCGCCACCTGGGCGATCGTGCAAGCAGCGGGAGCGATCTGGATTCCGTTAGAATCGGAGCAGATTTTCCCGCTCCAAGCCGATCGCGACTATACCGATCGCCCGTTTCCGACCTTGGCGGTGGCGCGTCCGGAGTTAATTTCCCACTTCGATGCCGTGGCGCGCGAAATCGGTCGTTAAGACGGGGTTTGGGACTGCACCGATGCGGTTTGGCGCGGGAATTCCGGACTGGGGAGATAGCGAATCGGCGTTGAGGCGATCGACGATCGAATTTTATCGTCACTGGGATAGGCTATTGCAATGAGCTGTTTAATCAGTTTGAAAGTCGGAACGCTCGTCCAAAAATACGCGCCGTGAACGTCGATCCGTCCGGCGAAATACAATGCCGTATTCGCTAAATCGATCGCCAACGCCGTATAGCGATTCAGCGGGAGCGAGATGCCATTTAACTTGGGTACCGTCGAACAGTCGAAATAGTTAATCTGCTCGAATAAATCGTAAGCCGAAGTCGGTTGTACGGCGGCGTAAGAGCGAGTCATATTTCGCACGAACAAGCGATACTTATCCGAGCCGTTGGCGCGATTGCGGGTTAAATAAACATTGCCCAATCGCAATCCAGACATGGCAAAACTCGGTTCGCTAAACCAATTCGCCAGCATGGACAGATAGCGCAACACGATATCGCGATCGCTTGAGAGCAAAAAGATTTGCCGACACCGCCGTATCGACGATCGCACGTAATTGTTGCGTCCTTCCTGCACCAATTCCAACGGAATATCGGGAGATACCAAAATTAATTTATCCAGTTGTAAATACCGTCCCATGCGATGTTGTGCAGTTTCCTCGGTATCGTCCTTTCCAAACCGATCGGACAGGGTTCGCAGGGCATTGACTAACACCAATGCCCCCATACTATGCCCGATAAAATTGACGATAATGCCATTCGAAGCCAAGCCGCGATCGCCATTCATTTCCGACGAATTCAACCCCTTGTCAAACCGCCAGAAAAACTCCGCCAAATCCGGCGCGCCGTAATGAATCGCCCGATAGCGATCGCGTTGGTAAACCACCACTCGCAAAAACTGAAGCGCCACGCCCCACAACATAAACACCGTGGGAACGATCCAAACCCACTTGACCCCCTGAGTCGCCGCCTCGAACTGCATCCACTCCCACAAACTCGCCACGCCGGGAAGTTTGCCCAACAAGGTCAACAGGGGGACGCCGATAAAACGCAAGAACAAATACAGCAGCGTGCCGCCAATTCCAGCTAACCCCGCTAGCACGAATAAAAATTTAAACAAAATGCCGCCATTGGTAAGCGGATCGCCCCACAATCCCGGACTCGACAGCGGTTTTTCGCTGGGCCATTGATAGCCGATATAGAAGTGGTTCGGGTCGAGGGGGATGTCCTCGGGATCGGACGAGGAGGCGTTGAACGCCGTCGCCTCCCGCGTAAAGTTCGAGTAAAAGTCTTTTGCCTGGTTAGAATAGCCGTGAGTTCGCAGCGTCAGGCGATCGCACCCTCGCTCCCGCGCGATTCTCGACAGTTCGTCCACGTTAAATAGGGGTCGGAACCGATCCAAATCCGGAAGTTGGCGCGGGATTCCCGCCGAAGTCGGTGCCGTACTGGTCACCAAAAAGACATTGGAATGCTCGCGATCGGCATACACTTCAAAGTTGCGCCCGATCGCTTGGGTAAATTGTTTGGCGTGCCAGCAGTTGAGCGTTTCGATAACGTAGTCCTCGTCCACCGACGCGGCAAAGTCGGGATACTCCTGCGGGTCGCACTCCGCTTGCAGCACCTGCACGATGTCCGCCTCAGACCCCAATGTCCCATAGTTCTCGGCATTCTTGACCGACACGTACGGCGATGGGTCGGGATACGCCAACTGCACGATCCGCGCCTTCGTCCACCAATCGGAAAACGGCGCGGCGTTGTCGATAATACTGGTCAGCCAACCGCAATCATTCGCGATCGTCTCTTTGGACTTGTGTTTCCAAGAGAACGGCAAACCCGGATAATGACGCTGAATGCTCATATTGATTCCCTCGACGCGAGCGGGATTGGGTCAAATTCTCCCACATCCTAGCCCGAGTTGGTTGTCGGGGCGAACCCGCGCGTATTCTCCATTCCCGTCCTAACGCTACCGGTTCCGCGTAGCGATACACTAGACTAAAAGGCGTTTTCAAAACCAATACGCAGCCAACGGATGCCACTATGCCAAGGTCTCAACGTAACGATAACTTCATCGACAAGACATTCACGGTCATGGCCGATCTGATCCTGAAAGCCTTGCCCACCAACAAGAAATCGAAAGAAGCCTTTACCTACTACCGCGACGGGATGTCGGCGCAAGCTGAAGGCGAATACGCCGAAGCCCTCGATAACTATTACGAAGCTCTCGAACTCGAAGAAGATCCCAACGATCGCAGCTTTATTCTCTATAACATCGGACTGATCCACACCAGCAACGGCGAACACGACGAAGCGCTCTTACGCTATAACGAAGCCCTCGAACTCAACCCCCGAATGCCCCAAGCGCTCAATAACATCGCCGTCATCCACCACTATCGCGGCGAACAAGCCAAACAAGCCGGGGACGCCGATACCGCCGAGGAATACTTCGATCTGGCGGCGCAATATTGGAAACAAGCCCTGCGTTTGGCTCCTAATAACTACATCGAAGCGCAAAACTGGCTCAAAACCACTGGGCGATCCTCCATCGACGCCTTTTTCTAAAGGTCTGTACGAGTTAACGATCTACCGTCCATTGCAACCGAACGATAGAAAATACCTATGGGAATCGATCGCGAACAAGTCCGTAAAGTCGCTCATCTGGCTCGCCTCGACCTCACCGGAGACGAGGAAATGCAATTTTGCGATCAGCTCAGTAGCATCCTCGACTATTTCGAGCAAATGAGCGAACTCGATACCGAGAACGTTCCGCCTACCGCACGGGCGATCGACACGAGCAACGTCACCCGCACCGACCGACTCGAACTGTCTCCCGAACGGGACGATATGCTCGCTAGCGCCCCCGATCGCGAGGAGGATTTCTTTAAGGTTCCGCAAATTTTCCAAGAAGGAGAATAGCGCCAATTCACCGATCCAGACTGGGGCGCGTTACCGATGCGTCCCCGTTTGCGATCGGGATCGACCCGTTTTCGCCGCGTTTTGCCTACTTCGCCCTTGACGAGATTGAACTCAATGCCCGGTTCCAGCCAATCTCAAGGGGTTGTGCTACCATGCTGGAAAAATCTTTCTTTAATACAATCCAATTCGTCCAATGGGCAAGGTTTTAGTATTGAATGCGTCCTACGAGCCGCTTAACATTACGAGTTGGCGGCGCGCGATCGTCCTGTTGTTGAAAGGAAAAGCCGAGCAGATCGAACACAATGGCAAGTTGGTTTATGCCGAATTTCCCCTGCCAACGGTGATTCGATTGCGCTACTACGTTAGGGTTCCGTACAAAGACATTCCCCTAACCCGGCGTAATATTCTCCACCGAGACGGTCACGCTTGTCAATACTGCAATTATACTGGCGACGAATTGACCCTGGATCACGTCATTCCGCGATCGCGCGGCGGCGTGGATAGTTGGGAAAATATCGTCACCGCTTGCGTGCGCTGTAATGTCAAAAAGGGAAGTCGCACGCCCCAAGAAGCCAACATGATCTTGCACAATCCACCCCGCAAACCCTTCAGCGGTCTTTACTTTGAAGTCACCAAACACCTGAAAGGGGGAACCAATCAAGAATGGCATAAATACATCATTGGTTTTTGACGACCCGTTGTTTCCGGACGACGGGTTTTTTTGCAACTCGTCTCTCCTCGCTGCCTCTATGCGGGCGAACCGGTTTTGAGTACAATGTTGTGCAGGCGGCGTTTTGTCGATCTGTAGAACACAACTGAACCATTGAGAGTGGAAACCGAACAGCGCCATCCAGAAGAGCAAGATCGAGAGCGACGTTTGAGGGAAGCGTCGTCGATTGAAGAAAAAGTCGAAGCTCTCAAGCAAATTCTCGAACGACACCGGGAAGAACATCAGCTGATCGTCCTGCAAGATTTTCCCGACCCCGACGCCCTCTCGTGTGCTTGGGCGTATCGCCTAATCGCACAGCAGTACGAGATCGAGTGCGATCTCGTCTATGCCGGAACCCTCAGCCATCAGGAAAACATCGCGCTGGTGAAGCTGACGGGATTGCCCCTGCAACGCTGGATTCCGTCGGTAGCGAAGACGAAAGACTTCTCGGCGTATCACGGATGCGTGTTAATCGACAATCAGGCGACCACGAGCAAGCTCGTCCCCATCGTTCAGGAAGCGGGAATGCCGATTACGGTGGTGATCGATCACCACAATTTGCAAGGGGGACTCGAACCGGAATTCGCCGACATTCGCCCCCAAACTCGCGCTACGGCGACGATTTTAACCCAGTATATTCAAGCGGGACTGTTGGAATTCGACAGTAACAACAGCGAACACGTCAAGTGCGCCACGGCGTTGATGCACGGGTTGCGATCGGATACCAACCGCTTGTTGCAGGCGCAGAAGGAAGACTTTCTTACCGCTGCCTATCTCAGCCAGTATTACGATTATCAACTGCTCAACGCGGTGCTGCAAGCGTCGCGATCCAAGCGCGTGATGGATGTGATCGAGCGATCGCTCAAGAACCGATTCGTGCAAAATAACGTGTCGATCGCGGGCGTCGGTTATTTGCGCTATGACGATCGCGATGCGATTCCCCAAGCGGCGGACTTCTTAGCCACGGAGGAAAACGTTCACACGGCGGTGGTGTACGGCATTGTCTACGATGAAGACAAAGAGGTAGAAGTGGCGATCGGATCGCTGCGAACCAGCAAACCAACCCTCGATCCGGATGAGTTTATTAAGGAAGCCTTCGGTCAAGACCAGCAGGGACGGTTTTTCGGCGGCGGTCGCTCCATGGCTGGCGGGTTCGAGATTCCGATGGGATTCCTGTCGGGGTCGAATGAAAATACCGAGTACGCCAAACGCAAGTGGGAAGTGTTGGATACGCAGATCAAGCAGAAGTTACTGCGAATCATTAATCCCAACGACGAGTTGAATGAGGAACTCAATCCCGAGTA
>CAYQUF010000028.1:13343-26283 GCA_964420595.1 uncultured bacterium | reverse complement strand
TACTGCGAATCATTAATCCCAACGACGAGTTGAATGAGGAACTCAATCCCGAGTAGGGTTTGGGATAGGGAGATGGGGAGAAAAAATGTAGGGGTTTGGTTTTCAAGCACCTATGACGAACGATCCCTATCCCCGGAAAATAAACGCTAACGGGCGGTTCGCGAACCGCCCCTACGATCTCCCCGGCTTCTCTGCTTCTTAATGCAGGAAGTGACGGGTTCCGGTAAAGACGAGAACCACGCCTAACTCGTTAGCGGCGTCGATGGAATCTCGATCGCGACGGGAGCCACCCGGTTGCACGATCGCCTCGATTCCCGCCGCCGCAGCGGTGCGTACTGAGTCGTCAAACGGGAAGAAACCATCGCTGGCGAGGATCCCCCCCCGAGCGCGATCGCCGGCGTGTTCGAGGGCAATTTTCGCCGCTCCGACGCGATTCATCTGTCCCGCACCGATGCCTAACGTGGCGCGATCGCGAGTCACCACAATTGCATTCGATTTGACGTGTTTGGCGACTTTCCACGCAAACAGCAATTCGTTTAACTGGTCGGGAGTCGGTTGCTTGTCGCTGACCACTTTCCACTCGTCGGTGGATTCTGGCGCGTCGTCGCTCGCTTGCACCAGGAACCCACCCGCGATCGCTTTGACGGTCTGTCCGGTTCCTTTTGCCAAATCCGGGAGCGTCAGTACCCGCAGGCGCGATTTCGCTTTCAAAATCTCCTTCGCCTCGTCCTGGCAATCCGGCGCAACGACGCATTCTAAAAACGTCTGGGTCAACGCCGTCGCCGTTGGCGCGTCAATCGGACGGTTGAGGGCGACAATGCCGCCAAATGCCGACACGGAATCCCCCGCAAATGCCCGTTCGTACGCTTTTGAGAGATTTTCGTCTACCGCCACGCCACAGGGATTGGTATGCTTTAACACCGCTGCGGCTGGCGGACTGTCGGGGGTGAGGAATTCGGAAATAATCCCCCGCGCGGCTTCTAAATCGACTAAATTGTTATAACTGAGTTCCTTGCCTTGCAGTTGTTGCGCCGCCGCCCAACCGGTCGGTTGACCGCTGCGGTACCAAGCCGCGCTCTGGTGGGGGTTTTCGCCGTAGCGCAAGGATTGAATTTGCTCTCCAGCCAGGGCAAATCGCTGCGGAATTTTGGCGGTTTCTTCTTGCTCGCTCAGATAGGAAGCGATCGCGCTATCGTAGGACGTGGTATGCCAAAACGCTTCTCTGGCGCAGGTTTGGCGGAATTGGAGCGAAGGAGTGCCTCCCGATTGGCGCAACTGTTGCAAGTAACCGTCGTATTGCGCCGGATTGCACAAGACGGTCAGATAGTGGTAATTTTTTGCCGCAGCGCGCAGTAAGGTGGGTCCGCCGATGTCGATATTCTCGATCGCCTCGTCGAGGGTGGCGTTGTCGCGAGCGATGGTGGCTTCAAACGGATAGAGGTTGACCACCACCAAGTCAATCGGACGGATATCGTTGGCTTGTAAGTCTTGAGCGTCCGAGTCTACGTCCGGTCGCCCTAAGATACCGCCGTGAATGCGCGGGTGCAACGTTTTGACCCGTCCGCCTAAAATTTCGGGGGATCCGGTGTAGTCGGACACTTTAGTGACGGGAAGTCCGGCGTCTTGAAGTGCTTTTGCCGTTCCGCCGCTACTGATTAAATCGAAGTCGAATTCGTTAACTAAAACTCGGGCAAAGTCTACTAATCCAGTTTTGTCCGAGGTGCTTAACAGGGCTAAACGCGCCATAAATTTTCCCTTCTTCAATCGTGCAACGGCATTGTATTATACCCGCTTGGCGATCCGCGAAAAATTTACGGTTATTTTGGAAATCAAGCAGGCGCGATCGCGCTTTGGTTTGAAAATTGGTCGATTCGATCGTTGAAATGATGTTGGGCAAGACTGAGTTAATTTTTCGATAGAATATTAAGAATCAAGCATTTTTTGGTAACATCCTCCAATCGGTAGATGACGAGTTGTTTGGAGGTTAAATATATTAAGAGACTGTTTACAGTTGGAGCGATCGCGCAATTGATACGCAAAATCAACAGCGATCGTCCCTAACGATCGTAATAGTATAGAGTTTCACCCAAAATAGGAGCATTCAATGCCAGACTTAATCCGCATTATCCTCGCCATTGTACTTCCTCCCGTCGGCGTCTTTCTGCAAGTGGGATTTGGCGCTCAGTTTTGGATTAACATTGTGTTGACGATTCTCGGCTACATTCCCGGTATCGTTCACGCCGTTTGGGTCATCGCCAAAGTAGACTAAACTAGGATCTCTCACTTGTCGAATTAGGAAGTTAGCACCGTGGCTTTAGATGCGATCGCCATTCCGCCAAACCCCGAGCGACCCGTTGACGGCGCGATCGTGTTGCTACACGGTTGGGGAGCCAACGCTCGCGATTTAGCTGGGTTAATTCCCCTGTTGGATCTCCCCAACTATCAGTTTTTTTGTTTGGACGCTCCCCTGGCGCATCCTTACGTTCCGTTAGGGAGAATGTGGTACGACCTCGAACGAGAGGACGAAGCGGGATTGAACCAAAGCCGCCAACAACTGAACCAGTGGCTCGACAGGTTAGAAACGGAAATTGGCATCGCGCGATCGCGCACCATTCTCGCCGGATTTTCCCAAGGGGGTGCCATGACCCTCGATGTCGGCGTCACCCGATCGTTTGCGGGATTGATCTCGATGAGCGGCTATCTCCACGCCACACCGCAACCCACAACGGATCGGTGCCCGTCAATTCTCATGACCCACGGAACTCAAGATCCGGTGATCCCTCTCAGTTTATCGTACCAAGCGCGGGACACGCTGTCGAAATTGGGGATGGACGTGCGCTATCGCGAGTACGAGATGGGACACGAGATTCGTCCGGAGGTTATCGAATTGGCGCGATCGTTCGTGGTTGAGGTGATGTCTGAATCTTAGTGTCGCGGACGCAAAAAACTCACTGAGGAGTCTGGTTTGATTAACTCGATCGTTCGCCAATAATACAATTTACCTAATTTTGGTGATTTTTCTATCTTTTCCAGTGACTCGTTTCATTCACGATCGCTTTGCCAAAGACTACCTCGAAGAACTTCTCACTCCCTACGGAACCATTCAATCTCCCCGTCGCGTTGCTGGAGAAGTCCGACAGGTCGATTTGTGGTTTTCTCCCTCCCCTGAATCTACTTCCTCACCTCAACCGTTAGGCATTCTCGCCAGCACGATCCAAACTCCCGCCATATTCGAGCCGTTTCGCAACCCCGCCACGGTCGATGAAATTTGCGATTGTCTGCTGAAATTGCTCGAAATTCGGGCAGAATTGCAACGGGAAGCCAACCGCAACCGGGGGAATCTTCCAGACCGCCTCAAACCCAAACTGTGGATTCTGACCCCGACCGCTTCAGAAGCGATCCTGGCTGGGTTTGGTGCTACCCTAGATTTAGAAGATTGGTCGAGTGGGATTTATTTTCTGCCGCCAACGTTGCGAAGTGCGATCGTCGCGATCCACCAGTTACCCCGAACGCCAGATACGCTTTGGCTGAGGGTTTTGGGACGGGGGAAGGTACAGCAACAGGCGATCGCCGAACTGGAAGCACTCCCCACCGACAATCCGTTTCGGACGAATGCGCTCACGTTACTGAATCGGTTAAAAGCCGAGTTACAAGCCAACCAAACTCTAACGTCGGAGGATCGAGAGTTAATTATGCGTTTGTCGCCTCTGTTTGACCAACAGCTAGAAGCCGCACAGCTTTCGGGTCTCCAACAAGGTCTCCAACAAGGTTTCCAACAAGGTCTCCAACAAGGAGAACGTTTGGCGATCGAGAATATACTGCGGGTTCGTTTTGGAACTATCGATGAAGAATTAGCTGGAATTATCGATGCGGTGTTGAATTTGCCTCCGGAAGAATTTACGCCTTTATTAATGCAATTATCGCGGGAAGAATTAATCGATCGCTTTAGGAGCGAGGGTTAACCTGTCTGAACGCAAATCCTAATTCATAGAAGGAAGATCGAGAGTTAATGATGCGTTTGTCGCCTTTATTTGACCAACAGCTAGAAGCTGCATGGCTTTCGGGGTTCCAACAAGGTTTCCAACAAGGAGAACGTCGTAATATACTGCGGGTTCGGGTTCGTTTTGGAACTATCGATGAAGAATTAGCTGGAACGATCGATGCAATTTTGACGTTGCCTCCGGAAGAATTTACACATTTATTAATGCATTTATCTCGCCATAAATTAATCGATCGCTTTAATTGAGAAGTGTCTGCCTGACTCCTGAATAAATTTGGAAGATTTGCAAATGACAACGGCGACAGCGAGTCAAGCTGCTAGATCTTCTAAATAGCGATCGAACCCGAGCCTTATTAAAATTAAGGAGAAATCCGCTTTAATGTCCACGGATAACGAACATTTCCTCGATCGCGATCGGTAAACGTTCCGCTCATTGTCCGACCATCTTGACTTACTTCTGTCACTTTCCGTAACCTAGACGTTGCAAGGCTTATGAGCACTAGCTTCTTGAATTGGACTAACCCGAAAGATTTCATATTAGAAAACAAGAGCACGATCGCGCAATTAGAAAAGGTTTCAGAAAATCCAATTGATTATTCGCCTCGCAGACTGACAGAAGAGGGATAACTGACTGACGATGACTTAAAAATCTGAACCACAAAGACACAAAGGAGACAAGGTCAGGAAGAGCAGAAAAACGATAAGAACTTGATTCTGAATTCAGACTAAAATGATTCCCTTTGAATACAATTGGCATCCAGCAAAACCGATCGCTCCGTTCCTAAAACACGACAGCGTTGCATGAAAGTGGCTAATGCTGGCGTTTCACCGCTTTCTAAATTCGCGATCGCCTGTTTGGATGCCATTTTGTACTGTCGCAACCACGTCCGATCTTTGATATAATTGACAGTAAATGCATTGCGATCCACTAACAAGAAATCAATTCCGTAATTTTGGATAAGTTCCCGCAAAATTTGGATATCTGGACTGTAATGTGCGTCCAACAAATCGACCGCCCGTTGGCGAATTTTGGTATAATATTTGACGTGATAGGGTAAGGCATATTCTCTCCCTACAAATGTCGAGCGACGTGCAAAGGTGGGGAGATTATCCCCTTCGCGGGAAAACGAGGCGATAAGCGTATCTTTCGGCTGCTTTTGCAAGAATTCGTACAGTTCTTCTGCGCGACCTTTGACGTACAGTTGGTTGGAGATGGTCAGGTCTTCTGAAAATGGAGCAATAGCCAAAATCCCGCCTAAAAATGCAGCGACGAGCAACCCTATTTTTTGTCTGGAACTTGGCAAATTTTGACTTGTCACTTTGAACCATCGATTCGACCAAATTACGATAGCAATCCCAGCCGCGATCGGCATTATACTTCGCAACGTATGGTAAACGTAGCGATTGGGGAAATGAAGTTTAAAAATTAAGAGATGGGCGACAAAAAATAATGCAGTTGCTGCGAGAAAAGCTTGTAAAAGAATGCGAACGTCAGGCGATACTTTTTGAGACAGGGGAAAGCGATCGCCCTGTTTTAGCAAAACCGGTAGCGCCAGCGCCAATAAATTTAACGGTGTCATTAAACCGAGAAACAGAAATCCACTGCGCGGTCCGAATAGCCAGAAAATAAACGGGTTATCGTGGAAGAAAAAGCCGCGACCGAACCCATCCGCGATCGCATTGAATTCCGGTTGCGTTCTCGCCTCCGATGCAGCAATAATCTCGCCAAATTCATTCGGAGAAATCTGATAAGGGAGTAGAGTGACAAATGCGATCGCCATTGCACCACCCCAAATCCAATAATCCCGCCGATTTGACGACCAAAACTGACTCGGTTTCTGCCAATCCAGCAATTTCAGCGTGACAATTGCCAGAGAAACTAAGGCAATTTGCGGATAAAATAACGCTTGCAGGGCAATAGTTATCCAAATCGGAACCATCGAGCCGCGCAAGCCATAATACAAAAACGCAAAAAACAGCGGATAGACAAACGCTCTCGGCGTTGCAGACACCAAATCGTCTTCCAACCACAGGGTTTGATCGAGCAATAGAGACGCCGCAAATCCCGCTGCTGGAACCGGAAGAATTTGCAACGTCGCGGCGAAGCCGTACCCCGTTGCTATTAATCCCAATCCCAACGGAAGCACCTTCGACAGCCACAGCGGATCGATTCCCCACAGGGTAAAAAATCGATAAAATAGCTTATAACCAGTTGGCGCGACCGATTGAAAATAATCGGCAATTATATCGTTGGGAAATAGGTTCGGATCGAGAAAGCGCAACATCCAAAAAACGTGCTGTCGCGCGTCGTCTTGAATCAGGTAATCCCGACTGAAGGCGTAATCGAGAGATTGAACGCCGAAATAGACCGTGACGCCGAGGCTAAGCGCGAACCAAACCATCAATCGCGATCGCTTCATGGAGAGAAAAAACAACGGAGAATGCGACGCAATTTTAATCTCGCCGCGTTCCCCGTGCAATCGATTAAACCGCTACACTGACGTTTAAGAGGCGATCGCGCCATTGTTGCAAATCGTGCAAAGAGCGATCGCGATACGCCCCATACCGCTCGCGTTTATTGCGAATTTTATGGGGAAATTGCGGAATAATGCCAAAATTCGGCGGCATCGGTTGAAAGTGTTTTGGCGAAGCGGAACTGATAAACTCAAATAGCGCCCCCATCATCGTCGTTCCCGGTAACTCCACCGGATCCAATCCCAACGCCACCCGCGCCGCATTGGTTCCCGCCAGCCAACCGCCAGCAGACGCCGCCGTATACCCTTCCGTTCCAGTGAGCTGTCCGGCGGCGAATAGAGTTTGACGCTGTTTGAATTGCAAGCTCGGATAGAGCAATTCGGGGGAATTAATAAACGTATTGCGGTGCATCACCCCCATGCGGACGAACTCGGCATTTTCCAACCCCGGAATCAGGCGAAACACCCGTTTTTGCTCGCCCCAACGCAAATTCGTCTGAAACCCGACCATATTCCACAACTGTCCCGCCTTGTCCTCTTGGCGCAATTGCACCACGGCGTAATATCGCTCTCCAGTGCGGGGGTCGTTCAGTCCCACGGGTTTGAGGGGACCGTAACGCATGGTATCTTCGCCGCGTTGCGCCATTTCCTCAATCGGGAGACAGGCTTCGAAGAATTTCGCCGTATCCCGCTCGAAGTCCTTCACTGGCGCTTGTTCGGCGTTGCACAGTTGTTCCCAAAAGTGCAAATACTGTTCCTCGGTCATGGGACAGTTGATGTAATCGGCGTCTCCCTTGTCGTAGCGAGAGGCGCGAAAGGCGATGTTAAAGTCAATCGAATCGCCAACCACGATGGGACTGGCTGCATCGAAAAAGCTCATGTACTCCATCCCGGTAAACCGCTGCAAATCGTCGGCGAGTGCTTCGCCGGTTAGCGGTCCGGTGGTGAGGACGACCGCGCTATCGGTGGGGATTTCGGTGACTTCGCCCCGTTGAATTTCGATGAGGGGATGGGAGGCGAGGGTTTCGGTCAATTCGCGGCTGAATACGGCGCGATCCACCGCCAAGGCTCCTCCGGCGGGAACTTCGTGCTTGTCCGCCGTCCCGATGACCAAGGAACCGAGCTGTCGCAATTCTTCGTGCAGCAATCCCGAGGCGCGATCGCTCGCTTTAGCGCCAAAGGAGTTACTGCATACCAATTCTGCCACGTGTTCGGTGTGGTGGGCGGGAGTCATCTGGACTGGGCGCATTTCGTGCAGCACCACGGGAACGCCAGCACGGGCAATTTGCCATGTGGCTTCGGTTCCGGCGAGTCCGCCACCAATCACTCGAATGGGTTGTCGTTGGGTCATAAACAGTCCTAACTGCGATTTTGTCCTAGAGTTACTACCCCTCTGTTGGTGCGTTAGGGAGATCTGTTACCTGTCCAATTGATTGGTGCTGCTCCCTAAGGCACCCTATCGTTCTGTTGCCTTCTTTCACAATAACGAACTCGGTGCCGGTAACAGAATCGCGACGAGCAACGCGAGGGCGACCAATCCCCAAAAATCCCGTTGGTTGTCGAGTTCGGTGATGTCGTTGAGGGCGGGTTCGTCTCGAATTGGCATCAGGAATAATAGAATCGCCCACAGTAGCAGTTCGGGGTGCAACAGGGAGAGGACGAGCATTAACAATCGCGCCACCTGACCGATGAGGATGCTGGTACGCTGACCGAACATGGCGTGGACGATGTGACCGCCGTCGAGTTGTCCGACTGGCATGAGATTGATGGCGGTGACGATTAAGCCAAGATAGCCGGAGATCGCCACGGGGTGCAAGTCAATGGCCGATCGCGCCGTCAGTTCGCTCCCGAAGGTCAACTTGCTCAACAATGCCATCAGGAGGGAAAAACTGGGGATGAGGGCGTTAAAGTTGACCAAACTGGCGTCTTCGGTGAGGGGGACGACCTCTGAATGCGCCAATCCCCAAACGAGGAGGGGAATCGTCACCACCAATCCCGCTAGGGGACCGGCGATACTGACGTCAAATAATGCTTTACGATTGGGCATGGGCGATCGCATTTGGATAAACGCGCCAAAGGTGCCGAGGAAGAAGGGGACGGGGATAAAATAAGGCAGGGTGGTGCGAATTTTGTACCATTGCGCTGCCAGATAGTGACCGCCCTCGTGAACGCCGAGGATAGCCATCAGGGCGAGGGCGTAGGGTAATCCTTGCAATAATAGGCTGGGATCGGCTTGTACCCGTTCGGGATCGAGTCCGGCGAATTCCGCGCCAATGGCGGTGGTGGTAAATAGGGTAATGGCGACGAGTGCAACCGCCAGACCGGGACGGGAGAGTTGGCGTTCGGTATCGCGATCGCGTTGTTTTTGAGGGTTGGGAACCAGCACGAAGAGGGGCTGGTCGGGCAATCCTTCTTGAAAAATCACTAAAAAGCGATCGCCAAATCGTGCCTCGATATTCTTGCTAATTTTGCGATACGCCCGATCGGGATCGGCGCGCAATTTTCCCCGACAGATCGCGGCTTGCGGTCGATACTCGATATCTTGGAGATAGTACACCGTCCAGGGAAAGCAATCGCGCAGGTCGGCTTCTTCTTGCTGGTCGATGGGGCGTAAGGATTGGGGATTGGGAAGTTGTACCTGGGGTTTGCTCGCTGTCTCGGGTCGATCTCCCCCTGATGGTTCGGGAGGTTTGCGCCCGGCTTGGATCAGCCACCAGTAGAGGATGGAACTGATCGCAAACGGGGCGATCGCGATAACGAGCGGAATCGATTCACTGTCGCCGCCGAGTAACGCCCACACCGTCCAAATCGCGGGGGGAGTCATGATCACCAACCATAACAGCCAAATCGGCGTTCGGGTAATGCGGGCGACGCTGCGCCGCAAAATAAGGTATGTAATTAATCCCAGAAACAGGAGCAACCAGAAAATCATGTTATGCCAAAACAACCACAGGCTGTCCTTAACTCTATTTTCGCTTTTCCGCCCAATCGCGACACGTTAGGAGCCACAGCCTACCTCATTGTAGAAAAGGATGCCAACATCCTGGTGGACTGTCCGGCGTGGGACGAAGAAAATCGCAACTTCGTGCAACAGCAAGGGGGCGTGCGGTGGCTCTTTTTGACTCATCGCGGCGCGATCGCTAAAGTCGATAAAATTCAAGCCGACACCGGGTGCGAGATTATTATCGAACAACACGAGGCGTATTTGTTACCGGGATTGGAGGTCACGGCATTCGAGCAGGAATTGGAAATCGGCGATCGCGCCCGAGCCATCTGGACGCCGGGACATTCTCCCGGTTCGTCTTGCCTCTATTATGACGCCTCTGGTGGAATTTTGTTTTCGGGGCGTCACCTGCTCCCGGATCGCCACGGTCAACCCGCACCACTGCGCGCGGCGAAGACGTTTCACTGGTCGCGTCAGCTGCGCAGCGTCCGAGGAATTCTGGATCGCTTTTCTCCCGAGACGTTGAGCTATATGATTCCAGCGGCGAATACGGGGTTTTTGCGGGGGAAACGCACGATCGAGAATGCCTACGAGAAATTGGCGGGTTTGGATCTTAAAGAACTGTCTCAAACCCAGCCGCTGATGTAACGGGCTTGGTAGAATGCAGGCTAAGGTCTTGCATTTGCGACCGTTTGTCAAGAGTTTTCAACGAGTTTTATGACTGCAACCACGTCCTACCCCAACGCCCCCGATGTCTCGCCAGACGATTACCTCGTGCTGGGATTAGCCACTTGCTATCTCAGAGAAGAGGGCGAAACTCACGAAGTGCAAATCGTCGAACCGATTCCCTCGGCGGCGTTAGAGGCGATTTTAAAAGGCGTGCCGACCTCTTATCAATGGGCGATCGCCACCACGATCGGAAAGGTCATTGACGGAACCACTGCGACCAAACCCGCTGATTTCCCAGCGGAGGCGCAATTCTGCGATGATTTTGGCGAACGGGCGATCGCGACGGTTCGCACGTATAAGAAAAAGCCAGAAGCTCAGTCTCACATTCCGGTGGGAACGCAGTACGAGGATCTCAATTTCTCGACCGATCGCAAGCGGATTCTCAATTCCGAGCGCATCGTGAAAGCCGAGGATAACGTGAAGCAACACGCTTACACCCACGAAGTCCTTTAACTGAAAGTCATTAACTCGTCGTCTCTTTGTTGTTTGGGTCGCAAGTCTAGGTAACTTGAAGGATGTTTTCCGAGGCTGGGTCGTTGAGGCTCAGCCTATTTTTATGGGGCGATCGAAGGCGATCTAATGGTCGATCCTGGCAATACAACCGATCTGCTTTAAAATTCGTACGACGCGATAGAGTTCGCGATTGGAGGCAAAAGAGGCAAATAGTCGCGAGAGATCGTATTGTGGCGTATCCGCATGGGTCAATTTGACAAAGAGCGTTTCGTCGCCATTGGTCATGATGGCAAAACTCGGTCGTTGGCGATCGGGATTCCCTTGAAGATAAGCCAGGGTTTGCGGGAGAGCCGATAAAACTGAAAGCGTGGTTTTCTTGGATTCTAAAATAACAATCCAAAGTCGATCTTGGAGGACGAGTGCATCAATGCGACCGTGCAAAACGGCTTCGCCATCGTCGATCTCGATGCGGACGGAGGTTTCGGTGCGGAGTTTGTAGGGCGGATCGTAAAAACCCGCGATCGCTAATAGGGGAGAAGCAAATAAAAGGGGAACTGTTCCCTCCAGTAAATCTCCTTCGGAACGATGGTAGAGATACCGACGCCGTAAATTTTGAATTGCCGTTTTGTCCGAATCGCTCAGGTCGGGTAAGTTAGAATGCCATTCGGGAAAAAATGACTCGTCTTCGGTGCGCTGAAGGTGAAATCGACGTTCGGCTTCTGCGAGGGTAGTAATCGCGTCGGTAATGGCAATTGACATGAGGATCGCGTCTCGATATCGTGTAATTTTATAGCGGGTCGGGGAGCGATCGCCAAACCCTTTCCCACGATCTGTCAACGCTAAAGCGTTGACGACAAACGGTTATTGCGAACCTTTCCAGGTTCCGTGAAATCCCATCGGAACCACGCTCGGGAGTTCTAGACGACAGGTGGGTTCGGCGTCGAGGCGATCGCGATCGAAAATCCAGACCTCACTGTTGTCAGCATTGCCGTCATACACCACCGTTAGCACCCATCCCCGTTCCGCCTCGATTGCGTCGGGAGCGTAAAGCGGTTCGGTGGGATAGCGGTTTTCGCCTAAATCCGCTTCGGTGAGGGTATCGGAGGGGACGTGATAGCGAGCGATCGCGCCGTAGAGTTCCCGTGCGATATCGGCGTCGCGACGGTGCAGGGATAGATAGATATCCGGACTCTGGCGTCCCGTTAAGTTTGGCGCAACGGTGGGAAATTCACAATCGCGATCGAGACGCAGATGCAAATCGATGATTTTACTGGTTTTGGGATCGAGGCGCGATCGCCATAATTGACTCACCGCAACAGTGTGCGTCTGACCGGTCGCCACCTCCTGCAAGCGTTGGTTGGTGGCAAAATCCTCGTAACGCGCGAAATCGATAACGACCGTCCCGTCTTCATCTTCATAACCGTTGGCGAAGTGCCACTGATACCACGCATCGGTTTGACCTTGGCTGACGAGAGATAGTGTTTCGCGATCGAAAACCAGAATTTGCGTTCCTCGTTCTGGTTTCCATTGCATCGCATCGCTATAACTTTTCATTCCCAACAGCACCGGAAGTGTATTGACCACGACGGGAGGCACGAAAAACACCAAATATCGCCCCGCCATCACAAAACTATGGATCAAGGGCAAACCTTCAAGGGGAAACTGATTGGCGTGAATAATTCGACCGGTGCGATCGCTTTTATACAGCGTGAGTTGCGTCGTCGCTCCGGGAATTAACCCAAAATTATAAATATTGCCCGTGTCGGGATCGGTTTGGGGATGTGCCGAATAGCTAAAATTCTCTTTTAACCCCATTAAATCGTCGGTTCCCCAGGTTTCCAAATTCCGGGGATCGAGTGCGTGAGGTTTTCCACCTTCCCACAGAGCCAACAATTTGTCCGGTAACGCCAATACCGACGTATTGGCACTATTCTTCACCGCTCTGCGCCACTGGTTCCAAAACGCTCCCGGTGCTCTCATGCCGTAATTGCCGTAAAGCAGTTTTCCGGCTTTCTGTTCTTCGAGATATCCGGCGGTTTTAACGTAGCGATAGACGCCAGTCGCACCCGAATCGTCGAAATGCACCGCGAGAATGGCACCGTCGCCGTCAAACCAATGTCCGACCCGCATTCCACCCCGTTCTAATCGAGCCGGACCATTGCGATAGAGAGTCCCGCGCAACCCCTCTGGAATCGCGCCAGAGACGACGGGAAGCGGGGTTGGCATGAATTCCCGTGCGGGTTGGGACAGTGCTTTAGACCAAGTGTTAGCGGTTGTGGTTGTCATGGGTTGAAGGTGCGATCGTTCGCCCTTACCATTGTGCCGCGTCGGGCACACATT
>CAYQUF010000028.1:0-13243 GCA_964420595.1 uncultured bacterium | reverse complement strand
CCAGTATGGCAGCGCAACTATTACGAACACATCATTCGCGATGAATCGTCATTACAAACCATTCGCCAATACATTCGCAATAATCCGTTATCGTGGGAATTAGATAGTTTGCATCCATCATCGCCACCGCGTCGAAATTTATTGGGATAACTGATAATCGAGCTACAATGTTTTTGATTCCTATTGAATTGGATTGACGGGGAGCGATCGCACCATCCAGACCATTCTCGGGATGAGGGCGGTTCGCGAACCGCCCCTACGATTCACAATAAATTTTATCCGTTAAATCGAACGATCGCCCCAATTCAATCTCCCGGTAAATGAATTTCTCGCTCCACCGACAACCCTGCCAAAAATTGCCGATCTTCGCTAATATGAGGAAACTTGAGCTGCGAATCGGGAATTCCCCGTTCCAGTTGGCGCTGGCGCACGATCGCGAAGCTTCCGGGTTTCAAAATTCGCAGGCGCGGCGGCGGAATGTAATTGCTCGGTCGCTTTAAAGCATAAGAGGCATTTGCGGCTTGGAGTTTACGGTCGAATTGTGCTAAAAATTCCTGCGGGTCGTCCAATTGATGACCTTCGGCAATTTCTACGTTAACCAGATAGTGTGCTGGAATCGCTTCGTTGGCGAGGGTGACGCAAAAATCCTCCAACGGTAAGCCGAATTCGTGTTGTAATGCCTGCATCACTTGCGTCACGTGATATTCATTCGTCTTTTCCGTCGTGGATGAGAGTAAGCCGCCACGCCGATAGCGAAATACAATTAACGGTGCTTGCTCGAAAAAGCCAACCACTTCCACCACGTCGCCGATATCGTAGCGATACAAACCGCTATAGGTTGTCACTAATAGGCGGTAATATTTGCCGACCTCGACTTCCGTAGCCAAGCGGGTTTGAGGGTGTTCCAATCCCCATTGGTCTTCGGGGACAAATTCAAAGAAACCGCTATTAATCGCCAAGATGCTACCATCGGTGTTGACATCCGGATAGATGCTAAACGTGGCTTCAGCGGAAGAGTAAACCGCGCCAAACACGGGAGTATCGCCGATGTATTCAGGAAAGCTTTCAAAGTAGAAATCCGAGGTTCCCCCCCGTGCAGTGCCGATAAAGGCAAGATTCGACCAAACATCCTTGGGGGTGAGTCGTCCGCGCGATCGCATTATTGCCCGCAATTCGCCAGCGCGTTGGGGATCGGCAGACCACTGGCATTCTAGACGATCGCGCACCGACGGATCCAATTCCAACCAGGAGGCGATCGTCCCTTTATCGATATCGCGAATCAATTCCTCGCCATACTCTTCTAGATAATGGCACGTCCGCAGGACCAGCATGGGGAAATTCGCCGCAATTCCCGCCGTAGAGCGCTCCCGCAGGGCAAATAATAACGCCAAATAGTGGCGGCTGCGACTGTCAGAACACAGCAGCGTCTCGAAACAATTGGCGAATAATTGCTCGTAGAGAAATTTTCCCATCCGCAACACGCCGACACTGGCGTAGCCGTAGGGAATTCCGCCGCTGGTGCATCCTTGCACTTGCACCGAGTTGGCAATCAGTAATTTACCAAACGTCAGTCCCCGCGCTGCGAGTGCTTCGTTGAGAAAGCCGATGCTGGTTAAATTGGCTCCGCCTAAAATCTGCTGAAATCGCTGGGTCACCGGGATCAGTTTGCGATCGCCTGTCGAACCGCTGGTTAAATTCAGATACGCCACCGGGTCGGGGGTCAGCACGTTGGGTTCGCCTTGACAAATGCGATCGATATATGACTCGTAACCGCTATAGGGAAGGACGGGAACGCGATCGCGAAATTGGTCGATGGTACGAATCTCGCCGAGGTTGTATTCGCGACCGAGCGCCGTATGGCGATACTCGTGCAGCAGCTTCCAGAGAAAGTCAGCTTGCACCCGGTCGGTGCGGCGAGTTTGGCGGACGAAATTAGCTTTGACAATGCGCGCGACAAAGCCAATGAACGGAAATACGAGATTTGCCATCTACTCTCCTTCGCATTGTGACGATTGGCGCTCCCGGTGCCGAAATTGTAGCCGAGATTGGCGATCGCCCTCTTCTAGAAACAGACAGTTCGCGGATCGCAACAGTTTAAAGTTTTGTAACACGCTCGAGACAATTCCGCGCGATCGAAAATTACCGCGATTGAGAGAGCCGCAGATGCATAACCTGCGCTAATATGGGTGCTAACTCGTGCGAAAATTGTAGCGGCGCTTACAGTTGGGGTTCTAGCGCGAGTCGAGCGCTGCCAGCTTTAGCAAGAATTTGGCATTGGGAGATCGCGGAACGCCCGAGCGCGGTTCTCGCTTAGTCGAAACGTGCTTCCCAGGTCAGTGTTGCACGAGATTCGTTTATGGATCGGCAGAATGGTTGATACGCTCAAAACAATTAACGGATACACGCCCCGTTTACCGGCGGGAACGGGAGAACAAACCCATATTCTGGCAGCGATCGATATCGGCACCAATTCGATTCACATGGTCGTCGCCAAAATTCAACCGCACTTACCCGCATTTACCTTCGTCACCCGCGAGAAAGAAGCGGTTCGACTGGGCGATCGCGATCCGAAAACGGGCAATCTCAAACCCGAAGTCATGGAGCGAGCGATTGCCGCCTTGCGCCGCTGTCAAGAAGTCGCCCAAAGTGCCAACGCCGAGCAAATTATCGCCGTCGCCACCAGTGCCGTACGGGAAGCGCCCAACGGTCGGGATTTCATCAAGCGCGTCCAATCCGAATTGGGATTATTCATTAACCTGATTTCCGGTCAAGAAGAAGCCCGACGCATCTACTTAGGCGTCCTGTCGGGAATGGAGTTCGACACCCAACCCCACATCGTCATCGACATTGGCGGCGGCTCCACCGAACTGATTTTAGGGGACGGACGCGAACCCCGAAGCCTCAGCAGCACTAAAGTCGGTGCCGTTCGCCTCACCTCGGAATTCGTTACCACCGATCCGATCGACAGCGAGGAATTTAATTACCTGCGCGCCTATATTCGCGGCAATCTCGAACGTCCGGTCGAAGAGTTGCGAGTCCACCTGCAACCGGGGGAAACGCCCCGCATGGTGGGAACGTCCGGGACGATCGAATCTCTGGCTGCCCTACACGCCCATAAGGACACGGGATCGATTCCCGATCCGCTCAACGGCTACGAATTCAGCCTCGAAGACTTGCGCGGAATTGTGAATAAATTGCGCAAGGAAGATTACGACGATCGCGCCGATATGCCCGGAATGTCGGAACGTCGGGCAGAGATTATCGTGGCGGGGGCGTTAATTTTGCAAGAAGCGATGGATCTGTTGGGGGTCGAGTCGATCGTGATTTGCGAGCGGGCGCTACGCGAAGGGTTGATTGTCGATTGGATGCTGACCCACGGGTTAATTGAGGATCGGCTGTACTATCAAAGTTCGGTGCGCCAGCGCAGTATTTTTAAAATTGCCCACAAGTATCAGGTCAACGTCGATAGTGCCCAGCGAATTGCCAATTTTGCCCTGGATCTGTTCGACCAAACGCAAGATCAATTGCACGAGTGGGACGAAGAAGCGCGGGAATTGCTGTGGGCGAGTGCGATGTTGCACAATTGCGGTTTGTACATCAGTCACTCGGCACACCACAAGCATTCGTATTACTTAATTCGCAATGGCGAACTGTTTGGCTATACAGATCTCGAAATCGAACTGATTGCCAATCTCGCCCGCTACCACCGCAAGAGTCAGCCGAAAAAGAAGCACGATCCCTATCGCAGTTTGCCCAAACACTATCGCAAAATGGTGGAACAGTTGAGCGCAATGTTGCGGGTGGCGGTGGCGTTGGATCGGCGTCAAATTGGCGCGATCGCCCGTTTGGTTTGCGAGATCGATACGGACGAGGACGAAGTGCATCTCTATTTGCATCCCACTCAACCTAACGACAGTTGCGAGTTGGAATTGTGGAGTTTGGATTTCAAAAAGTTGCCGTTTGAAGAGGAGTTTGGGGTGAAACTGAGCGCGACGTTGGTTCCGGCTCTCGGGGAGTCCCATCGCCCGCCAACGGTGTCTGCGAATTAGGCTAGAGACGCTTGATGATTGGTGCGTTCCGGCTTTTCAGACATCTCCATCGAGCTGCGCCGCCAACGCACCCTACCGTAGACGACTCAGAGGGACAGAGAACACAGAGGATGCGATTCAGTGGGGACAATTACTCCTTTCTGCGTGTTACCCGAGGTTCTCATCCAGATACGATTTAATTCAGTCAGACTAATCATTCCAGATTTTCGATTTTTCAATTCTAATCTAAGACTCGATTTGAGCGGCGATCTTGTCAACCCCCTAGCTGCGAAAATTCTCAATTAGCGAACGGACTTGCGTCGTTCTAGCTAAATCTGGTAGAATTCTGGAAATTCTAAGATCGGGGCGCAGTATATTTTTTTTAGAAAAATTGACCGACCGAGAGGCGGAAACCCTGATTGCTTCGTTGAGTTTTGTCATTACAAGCCGGTCTGTCTAATCGCTCTCGTGTAACGGATTTTAGGAAAGGCGCGATCGCCTGAGTTTGACAATTTCTCTATTTCGTGCTATATAGCAAGGCTCAAAATTAGAACTGAGAACGGCTCGTCAGATCTGCGAGCGTCATCATAGACTTTCTCCCCCGTTCTGTCTCTGGGGGGTTCGCTTGTGCGGCACAGGGGTCATGCTTAGCGTTAGACTGCCCTTGATTCTACCACGAGACTGGGGGCAAAATTCATCCAGATTGCTCGGACGGATCGAACCAAGCAGGATAACTCATTCCCGCCTTCGCAAAAGCCCGTTTGGCGCGTTTGATCAGATCGGTTTGGTAGATAAATTCGTCGCGCACGTCGATGGGATAGCATTTGAGTTTAAAGTGAGTTCCCCACGGTTTCTCGTCGAGAATGACCGCAATCGGCAATTTGAGTTGGGTGTATTTGCTCGTTTGCGCCACCCGATACAAAATATGAATGACGCGATCCACGTCAACATCGTGGGCGAAGTAAAAATTGACCGTTACTTGCGCTTCGACACTTCCTTTATTGGCATTGGAAATAACATCCGTCCACAGTTTGTTGTGGGGAATGGTGACGATATTGTCGCTCGGCGTTTTAATCAAGACCCCTCGCAAGCCGTAACTGATAATTTCGCCGTATTGGTCGCAAATCGTGACGCGATCGCCCACTTGATAGGGTCGCTCGAATAAAGCGATGATACCTGCAATCACCGAACTGGCATAGTCTTTAAAGGCAAATCCAAGGGCGACGGCGACCGTTCCCGTAATGGCAAAAATATTTTGTTGGGAAAGATCGAGAAAGAGATTAATTAAAATAACGCACGCCAACCCTAATAGAAACGCGCGCCAAAATGGGAGCGACTGCTTGATACTGAGGCGATAGCGCAGCGGAACTTTCTCGGAAATCCAGTTCACCGATTTTTCCAGCAAAAACGATCCCCAATAGGCGATCGCGAGGGTGAGCGCTGCTTGAATCACGTCGATAGCGCTAATATCTCGAATCACATCGGTCAAATTAGACGATTGCGCCTGAGTTTGTGCCAGCCAAAGGGTTTGCATTGCCGCCGCCCTTACACTAAAAAATGATTGTTTTCTAAATCCCGTTTCAGTCGGGGATAGTGGGTGGGGGCGAGGTAGAATCGTTGTGCCTTGCGCTCGATCGCCCCCGATCGCAGTAATTGCTGCAATTGCGCCCGTACCGCCACTTCCGTCTCTCCCAAACTCCACGCCAACGTCGAAACGCCCGCGCCGCCATGCAAGCCGATCGAAAAGAGCAGATAGCGATCGTCTTTGCCGAGATGGGGTAAATTAGGCAGTTCCGGCGGTTCGAGCAAGATGGTTTCCGTGGCGTCGGGATCGTCTTCGGCGGGAGCGCAGACCACCAGCGATCGCACCCAAACCCGTGCCGCCACCGACATCAACCCCAGGGAAACGTCGTCTAACTGCTGGAAAAATCGCCGCTCGTCGCTGGAGTCCCAAACCTCGTCATCCGGCTCGATTTCGGGGCGATCGCCATTGTCCTCTGCCTCGCGATGCCATTCAAACTCGATGGTATTGGCGACCGGATCCAGCCACGCTTTCAACTCCCGATCCCGGAGCGGTTCCAGTGCCAGGGTTTGCTCCCAGTACGTGCCGAGGTGACAGACGCGATCGAGATAGTGCCACGTCCACTCGTTGCAGCCGACAATCCAAAAATGAGCGCGATCGCGGGCGATCCAGTCGAGCAACGTTTCGACCGCGTCCAAGCCATCGATACAGCGCACGAAGCACCAGCTCAAATCCGGGATCGCCACCACCGATCGCAAGACAGTCTTGTCGGGGCGATCGGGTAACTCCAGATCGTGACAGAGATTCGACCAAATTTGCGATCCCCAATCGCTGCGGGGCAATCGAGCCAGCGATCGCACCGGTAACCCGTGTCCCGAAATTTGTTTGGGTAGGGTATCGGCGAGAATTTGGGCAATGGGTTCGACCGGACTGGCAAGGATGGCGAGGTGGTTGGGTGCCGTGGGGGAGTCAATCCACGCCGCGATCGCCTCGTCCAAACGCGATCGAATTGCCGTGTGGTGGACGGACGGACTCCCCAGAGTTTCGATCGCCCGATACAAACGCCGATGCGTCTCTTCGGGGAGCGGTTGGCGGCGAGAGTCGGTGAAGTTGGCTTCAAATTCGGAGGCGCGTTCTTCCAAGGTGGCTCTTGCTTTGGGAAGCCACGATCGCAGTTGCGCCAAGAGGGTGTCAAGGTTGAATTTCATCCAATGCCAACCCAAAAATCGGCGGTAGGAAACGCTAGCCTCGATTGTACGGCGCGATCGCCCGGTTTCCGGTTGCTTCTGTCAATTTTGTCCGACCAATTTGGAGAGAAAGCGGGATCGGAGGAACGTCAAACTGTTGCCATTGGGGGGTTGGGAAGGAAGCAGGTCTTATTTGACAATCAATTGAGCGCGGATCGAGTCAATAATCTCGCTCAACCCTTGCCGGGTTTTCAAATTGGTAAAAATAAACGGCTTGTCGCCGCGCATTTTGCCAGCGTCTCGCGCCATCACGTCCAAGTCGGCACCCACCATCGGGGCGAGGTCGATTTTATTGATAACCAGAACGTCGGATTTGGTAATGCCGGGTCCGCCTTTGCGCGGAATTTTATCCCCCGCCGCCACATCGATGACGTAAATCGTGAAATCGACCAATTCCGGACTAAAGGTTGCGGCGAGATTGTCTCCCCCGCTTTCGACCAATACCAGATCTAAATCGACAAAGGTGCGTTCGAGTTGTTCGATCGCCACGAGATTGATCGACGCATCTTCGCGAATGGCGGTATGGGGACAGCCGCCCGTTTCCACGCCGACGATGCGATCGCCCTCTAAAGCTTGCGATCGCGTTAGAAATTGCGCGTCTTCCTGGGTATAAATATCATTCGTGACCACTGCGAGTTGGTAGTCGGCTCGCATGGCTTTACAGAGGGCATCGATCAGGGCAGTTTTCCCGGATCCCACCGGACCGGCGATTCCAATGCGAAAGGGAGACATAGGTGGGGCAACTTCAAACAACGTTAAATTTTAACAGTCGCCCGCCACCAGTGACCGCCTTAATCGATGTCGATCGAAATCTGCTGCGCGCCAACGCAATTTCCAGCATCGGTGGCAGGTAAGCCCGTGCTATTAATTTCGAGACGGAAGCCATCGGAGTCGGTTCGCCTGCCCTGTACCGTCGCCGTGCCGCCATCGATCGCGCGATCGCCCCGTCGCAATTGCCAATCGAGTTGGGCGTCGATCGAATCTTCGCCGCGATCCACAGAAATGTCGAGCGATCGCGAAGTGTCGCATTGGGAGCGATTGGAATTTGCCGTCCCGGTTGCATTGAAAATCCCCAACAGGGTCGCCAAAATCTCGGCAGTGCGAGTATCGAGATGGACGCCGGTCGCACTCGTCTCCGCCGAATCCGGGGACGGAGCAAATTGTGCCAGGGCATTCTGGTGGGATGCCAGAGAAACCGTTAAACTAACCAGGGCAACGGTTAAAATGCGAAATCGGTACATGGGTAACCTCCTAGGGTCGAATTTCAACCTCAAACGCAACGCATGAATTACAAAACCGCCCGCAAGTTTCTCATCGATCAGGGAACGGCATTACTCTCCCAGAAAAATCCCGACGCATTTCTAATGCTGCTGCGACAGGGAAAGCGACCGATTCCGGGGCAGATGACCTCCCTGCTCCTGGCGCTGAAAAATACCTTCGACGCCCTGCAAGCATCCCCGTCGCTCGATCGCGAATTAATTTACGCCCTGCATCGGCTGGCAATGGACAGTCGGCGTGCCTTTGAAGACGGTCGCCGTCAGGGAGTGGCTTGGCCCCCCTTGCTCGCAGAAGATTTAGAACGGCTCGAACGGGCGGTACAAAGCGTGTTCTGCGGCGAGTGGATGGATTAGCGATTGCGCAGGTAGGCTTCGAGGCGATCGAGATCGGACTCGAGCAAGACGGTAATGTGTCCCGTAATCGCCGTTCCCTCCCTCGGTTGGGCGACTTCGATCCAGTACGCAAACCGATCGCCCAATCGCAACTCGCCCTGTCTGGCTTCGAGAATCGGAGTATTGCGAGCGCGTGCCTGTTGCACCATGTCGTCGGTGGGATAGTCGTAGACCGTTTGCCCTTGCTGGTAATCTTGATAGATATCGATGCCGTAGATGGCGCGCAGGGCTTCTTCGAGGCGATCGCGACTGACGCCGTTAATCGTGTCGAAGAGTTCGATGCGCTCTTTGCGAATCACCCCCTCGTCCGACGGTGCCCCCAACGCTCCGGGAGGCAGCATCGAGGCTTGAAAGATAAACCGCTGGGCGGCGGTATCGCTTTTGCGAACGGTCAATCGTTCTCCCAATCTCGGTCGCAGGGTCGGGTGCGCTTGAATCCAAGCCGCAACGTCGTCGGGATCCTGTCCCGGTAAAGCCTGGGCGGATAGGGGCAACAGCAGGCTGGCTAGGGGCAATAACAACGCTAATCGCTTCATGAGAGCACTCGTATTGAACTCGAAGGGAACGGGCGATCGTCCGTCCCGGTTTCTCTGACGTATAGGATGCCTGAAAAGTGGCACCCTTGTCGTCCGAAATGCAGGTTAGAGCATCGGTTCGGAACCGGGAGCGTCCCCCTCGTAATCGGAGCCGTCGCGCTCGGAGAATTGAAATGCCGGATCGGATTCGGGCATAATATCGGGGCGATCGCGGGTGAACGACTCTTGCTGGGGGCGACCGAATTGGGACTCGTCGGGATCGGGGTAGGGGGTATAGCGAGGGCGATCGGGATCGGTGGGCGTCAAGTCAGAATCGAGGCGATCGCGCGGTACCGATCTCGGGGCAGTTCGCGATCGCGGGCGACGGCGTTCTTCGGCAGAGGGCAGTTCGGGCAAATCCTGCCAGTCCGAGAGGGAGGGCGAGGAGCGATCGGGCACGGATCTGGCTTTGGAAGAATTGTCGAGCAGGGTAAATCCCAAACTCGCCCCCCCGACCATGGCAATGGCAGAGGTGGCGACGAACAACCAGGGCACCCAAGCCGACGAGGGTGCGGATTCGACTTCGGAACTGTCGCGAACGGGGTCGGGAGCGGGTTTGACTGCCTGCTTCTTGGCTTTGAGCAGTTCGCTGCGGCTGGGTAAGAGTTTCAACCATTCTTCCACCGTTTGCGGGCGATCGCTGGCTCGAACTGCCAATCCGCGCTCGATCGCGGTTTCAATTGCCGGAGGCACGTTCGGGCGCAATTCGCGGATGGGGGTCAGGGGAATGCGATCGCGCAGGGGAGCCGCCACGGGTGCCTGACCGCTCAGCAGGTAGTAAAAGGTTGCGGCTAGGGCATAGACCTCGGTGGCGCGAGAAGGCTGTTCTCCCTCGCCATACGCCTCAATCGCGGCATATCCAGACGAGAGCATTCCCGCGTGCGTCTGACGGGTGCCGGGGGTAAACCCTCGGGTAATGCCAAAATCGGTCAGCACCACCACCTCCGTTCCCTGGCGGCGAAGGATGTTGTCGGGTCGGACGTCCCCGTGCAGCATCCCCTTTTGGTGTAACGCCCCCAACGCCGCCCCCAATTGCCGGATGTAGTACAAGCATTTCGTCAGGGAGAAGGTGGTTCCCGATCGCGCCAACTCCGCCAGCGTCTGTCCCGGCACGTACTCCATGACGATATAGGCAATCCCCTCCTGCTCGAAGCAATCGCACACCCGCACCAGGGATCCGTGCCAGCATTGGGCAATGCGACGGGCATCGGCGATAAACTGCCGTTGGAACCGCTCGAACTGTTGGCGATCGCCCAAGTTGGGATTGAGGGTTTTGATCGCCACCGGCTGCTCTAAGTGCGCGTCGCGGGCGCGGAAGGTGGTGCCGAAGTTACCCTGACCCAACTGCGTTTCGATGGCGTATCGACCGTTTTGAAGCACGGTAGGGGAGTGCGAAGTCATAGAGATTTGGGAACTGCTGCTTAAAGTCATCTTACTGATTTCTCGTGAGGGGTGCGGGGGTAGCGTTGGGTGACGAAGGTTTCGGCTTCGGCGCGATCGCCAATGGTGCCATCTAACGTCGCCGCTAAGAGATCGTCGAGCATCGATCGATAGTCCGGACCGGGCTTGTAACCCAACTGCTTGAGATCGTGACCGTTGAGTAAGGGTTTGACGCGACTCCATCGCCGCAGGTACTGCCAAATCCGACGCCGCACCCAGCGCGGGCTGGCAACGGCAATCAGAATTAAACTCGGCAATTCGTATTGTCGCAGCAATCGCACGACTTGACTGGGTCGGGTGCAACCGGGAAGCAAATCGATCGCCTCGCGTTGCCGCGCTGCCAGTCGGTCGAGTCGTTCGATGCTATCTTCGGGCAATTGCAGTTGCTTGGCAACATCGGCGCGATCGGGCGGGTCGAGCGCCGCAATCAGGACTTCTAACAGGGTTTGCCAGTGGGCGAGCGTCCCGTCGGGGTCGAAACGACGCAGCCACCGATCCACCAAGCGAACTTGCCACCAGAGGCGATCGTCGAGGGTCAGCGCCGGATGGATGCACCCGAGGGCGTCGAGGTCGGCGAGCAACCGCAGGGCGGGTTTCCAATACGGGGCTTGCAAGATATATTTTAATTCGGTTTTGAGGCGGGTTTGCAGGGCAGGGGTGCGGTAATTTTCCCCGCGCGATCGCTGGTAGATGCCACTTTCGAGGGCATGGCAGATGTACCCTCGCGTCTGCGGCTCGATCTCGAATCCCAACCGCACGGCAAATCGCACCGCTCGATAGATGCGGGTGGGATCTTCGATAAAGCTATTGGGATGCAGCACCCGAATTTTGCCGTCGAGCAAGTCCAGCCAACCGCCGAAAAAGTCGAGCAATTCGTCTCGACGGGGAGCGCTCAGCCGGACGGCGAGGGCGTTGATCGTAAAATCGCGCCGATAGAGGTCTTGGCGAATCGAGCTGGCTTCCACTTCGGGGTTGGCGGCGGGATAGGGATAAAATTCAGTTCGGGCTGTGGCAATATCCACCCATAACGAGTCGAATTCCGGATCCTTGTGCCACAGGAGGGCTGCTGTTTGGAATTGACCGTGAACGTCCAAGCGGACGCCAGAATAGAGGGGTTTGAGAGCTTTAGCCAGTTCGACTCCCGCCCCCACGGTAGCGGCGCGATGGAATCCATCGACAACCAGATCGATATCGGTCAGCAACATCGATTCCTCGGCGTCGGACTGGCGTTCGGCGAGCAAGACATCCCGCACCGCACCGCCGACGAGATACAAGTGCCAACCCCGCCGTTCGGCTTCTCGCGCCGCGCGATCGAGTAAATCGAGCAGTTGGGGTGCCAGCCGCTGTTGCAATTGCTGCTCGACGGACGAGGACCAGGGACAGGAGGCGGGGGGGAGGGCGTCCGGCTGGCGCTGGTTGCGGGTGCGATCCTGGTGCAACTCCCGCAAGACGTCGGTGCGGGTGACGATCCCGATCGGGTCGCCGTTGTCGATCACCGGGAGGCGACCGATGTCGTAGGTGACCATCAGGGATTCGATCTCGGGCAGGGAGGTGTCGGGGGTAATGGTTTTGAGGTGGGCGCTCATGTAGCCCTTGACTGGGGCGTGGGCGAACCCGTGGTGCAGCGCGATGTCGATGTCCCGCCGAGACACGATCCCGGTCAGTCGGTCGGATTCGTCTACGACGGATAAGCCGGAATGACCGTAGCGCAGTAGGATGCGGTGGGCTTCGCCGATGGTGGTGTGGGGGCGAATCGTGCGCACGGGGGACGACATCAGTTCGCGGGCGACCGGTGCGGTGGGAATTTGGGCTTTAAACTGGGCGACCAGATCCCCGACGGTGGCGTTGGGATCGGCGTTGCGAACCACGGCTGAGGTGGCGCGAGGGTGACCGCCCCCTCCGATGGCGCGAAACAGGGGATTGAGGTCGGTTTGGGCAATGCGCGATCGCCCGATGAGACTGACGCGGGTGTCGTTGCGATCGCCTTTGGGAAAGTAGCGGTGTGCCAAAATCAAGCCATCGATATCGGTCAGGTCGATGAGTTGGGATGCCAGTCCCGAGAGTCCGCTCACGTAGCGATCGCCTTCTAGCACCACCCAACCGATGGTGTAGCCGTGCAGGGTTTCGGTTTGCAGATCCTCAAGCGCCACGGTCAGCCAGTCTTGCAATTGCGGCGAGAGACTGGGTTCGAGGTAGTCGGCGATGGCGCTGGGATTGGCACCTTGTTCCATCAACCACGCCAGCGCCCGAGCGTCGCGGGGGGTGGAACTGGCAAAGGTGAGGGATCCGGTATCGACGTGGATGCCCAATGCCATCACGGTGGCTTCGGCGGCGTTGAGATCGATCTGCCGTTCTTGCAACCGTTCGGCAATTAGGGTCGTGGTTGCTCCCACGGGTTCGATTTGGACGCGAGTGGCGGGTATATCGCAGTCTGGAGCATCGTGATGGTCGAAAATGACAATTTCGTCCAAATGGGGCAGATCGAACCATTCAGCCGCTTTTCCGAGGCGATCGCGATGTTGGGTATCGACGGCGAACAGCGATCGGATAGTTTTGGGATCGACCGCCCGCCGCTCGATCAGGGCGTATTCGTCCCGATACAGTGCCAGAAAATCCCGCACGGTCGGATGCGCGCCCCCCGTCAGCACGATCCGCGCCCCACTGCGCAATCGCGTCAGTCCCACGGCGGCACCGAGGGCGTCGAAGTCTACGGTTGTGTGGCACAGAATTAGATCCATGGTGTTTTGGGATGGGGGGATAG
>CAYQUF010000027.1:16606-35212 GCA_964420595.1 uncultured bacterium | reverse complement strand
GCTAAATAGAATCCGTTTTTACCGCTACTCGACCTGCATTCCACCGCATCCAAAATGCGATCGCGCCTAAAAATAAAAGTCCCATCACTCCCGCCAACGGATTGCGATCGATTCCCGTTACCCAACTCGGCACGCGATCGCTATATCGAACTAACTTTCCAACATTCACGAGGTAATAGCTCCAAATCAATCCCGCGTGCAATCCAATCGGCAATCCCAAGCGTCCGTTTCTCCATTGTTTTGCCCAAACTAAGGCAATTCCCAACACGATCAATCCAGGGAATTGTATCCCAGTTCGCAAAATTTCAGCCGGAGGTTTGATAAAGTGGAGCAGGGCAAAAATCACCGCATTCGTCCAATGGGCGATCGCCGGACGATAATCGCGCTGCAACTCGTCTAGCACCCAACCGCGAAACACCAATTCCTCGGCAAATCCCACCCCTAACGCAACGGCAATTCCCTCGACAGCCACCCTCGCGATCGCACCATTCGAGACATCCCAATCCACCCAACCCAGAATCCCTTCAATCCCAAACAATAGCAGCAAACTCGACGCTCCAATCGCCAGACCGACTGACGCATCGTGCAAATTGGCTCGCGTCCAAACCAATCCATAACGCGCCAGCAGTCTCGGTCGATCGTAAACGTAGCGTCCCCACACTCGAATCAGGGCGAGAAATTCCCCGTAGAGAATCGCCATCGCCACAATAGCAGCACGATTCGGATCGTCCGCATACCCATAAATCGGCAGGGCGATCGGCATCCACGCAACGAGTAAAAGCAGCACAAAAATGCCGAGCCGGGCTGGAGCAGGAAATCGGGCTAGGTCGGTTGGATTGAAGTTGAACGACGCCAACTTATTCGTCCGGTTCGATCGTACTGGTCAACCCGTGATTCTTCAACGTCTCGCAGTAAAATTCGGCGTGTTCTTGAGCGCAGGTAATCACCAACGCCAAACCATTCGTGTGCGCTTCCATCATGATATTGACCGCTTGCGGTTGAGTCAGGCTAGACACGGTTTGCAGCAATACTTGCACCACGTACTCCATGCCATTGAAATCGTCGTTATGAAGTAAAACGCGATAGCGAGGGGCATGTTTGCGAGATGTCGAACGCTTTTCTACAGTTTCGACAGACACGGCGTTATCCTCTCCGTTCGTGATTGACAGGTCTTGACAAAATGTAATCTTGTGCGGGTCTGTCAGGGCGACCCATTTAAGCAATTATTGTAACGTTTGGATTCGCGATGATGTAGATCGACGGCAAAAATTTGACAGAGCGATCGCGCCGCATCCCCTCTAGAATAGAAGAACGAACTTCAAAATGTGGCGTCATAGAAGGAGCCAGACGAGGAGATGGGGGCAGTACCGAACTGGCAACCAAGCCAAATCCTCTGCTTGGAACACCGCAACGCTCGGTTGTATGCCGAAACGATTCAAATTGTCGAACGCCGCCAACTGGTGTGGGTGCGTCCGCTGGTGCTGTCCGAATCTTCTGCCCCTGACGACTCCCGGATCCTGCACGATTTGCGCCAAGGAGCCGATTTGGTCTGGCCGTTGAGTTTGTTTCGCGCGGCGGTGGATACGGAAGTGATTCCCCTGTTGATGCAGCTCGATGGAATTCCGAAATCCACCCCGAATGACGATCGCGAGGTGCGCCGCCGCTTGCACGAATTCGTCCGTCAGGTGTGGCTGGCTCATCCCGACCGATTCCCAACCTAGCGACTCTATTCTATTGGTAGCGAATGCCCGCCTGTTTCATCCGCGCGATCGCCGCTTGGATCCGCTCCTCGTCAATGGTCAGCGCCATGCGGACGAATCCTTCTCCCATTGCCCCGTAACCGCTACCCGGCGGTACCAAAATTCCGCATTTTTCCAATAGCAAGCTGGCAAACTCGATCGAGGAATAGCCTTGGGGGACCGGAACCCAAAGGTAGAGGGTGGCTTTGGACGGTTTGAGTTGCCAACCGAGCGATCGCAGTCCGTCTACCAGGATATCTCGCCGCTGCTGATAGATTGCCAGGACGGAGGGTAAATCTTCGCTGTCCCTCGAAAGTGCCTCAATCGCCGCCCGCTGCACGGCTTTAAAGACGCCTGAATCCACGTTGGATTTGACCTGGCTCAGTCCTTGAATGCCGATCGCGTTGCCAACAACGAATCCCACGCGCCAGCCGGTCATATTGTAGGATTTCGACAGGCTGTGAAATTCGATCGCGATATCTTTGGCACCCTCGACTTGCAGCACGCTCGGCGGTCGATACCCGTCGTAAGCAATCTCGGCATAAGCATGATCGTGGCACAACAAAATGTCATATTGGCAACAGAATGCCACCAAATCTTTAAAAAATGAAAGTGGCGCGATCGTCCCGGTGGGATTGTTGGGATAATTGACCCAAAGTAACTTGGCGTTGCGAGCCACCGTTTCGGGAATGGCGTTTAAATCCGGCAAAAAACCGCGATCGGCTTTGAGGGGCATGGGATAGGCTTGTCCCCCAGCAAACACCGCAGAGCTGCGATAGACGGGATAGCCCGGATCGGGAACGAGGACGCAATCGCCGGGTTCGACAAAGGCTAAAAACGTATTGTGAATGGCTTCTTTCGACCCGATGGAAGAGACGACTTCGCGATCGACATCTAACCCCGCGACGCCAAACCGACGGTATACGTACGCGATCGCTGCTTGTCGAAACGCCAGCGTTCCTCGGTAGGGGGGATAATTGTGGGTTGCCGGATCGTCAATTGCCCCGTGCATCGCCTCTAAAATGCGCTTGGGAGTCGGTCGATCCGGATCTCCCACTCCCAAGTTAATAATATCAACTCCCCGTGCTGCAACCGCTGCGCGCTGGCGATCGATTCGAGCGAATAAGTAGGGAGGAATTTTGTCCAATCGTTTGGCAAACTGCATGGCGACTTAAAGATAGAATTGAAGCCATAGGACAGTTTACCGTTGCATCACCGCGAGAGGGCGGAAAAATTGCCTACGGGCTGGGGACGAGTTGAATCCGACCGGCATCCATCTCGTCCATCAGAAGTTCGAGCGCTTCGTAATCCACCTCCGAGATATAGCCGAGTCGGGTTAATTCGTCGTTAATTCCGTTTTCGATATCGGGCGTTAACCGTTTGATATAAATTGCCTTTTCCACTAAGTGACGAATAGTCGCAGTAACTTGCATGGGATAGCTGAGGAACGCTGTACTATTATCATCGCCTTAATGGGGGGAAGAAATAGCGATCGCGCCCTAGAACAATTAGTGATCTTTATCACTGAGTCGTGCGATCGCAACTCGACCGGTTACCGCTTAAATTGCCGCGATCGCCCCGATTCGAGTGGTTTATTTTTTAGGGGCGCGCAAATGTATGTTGATATACCTTTTAGCAAAACCACTTGCTGAAAACTTTAAATAAATCGAGGCAACCAAGAAGATTTGACAAAATGCGTGCCACTGAGTCGCCGATTCTCCAACGAAAGGGCTATAGTCGCACCATCGATCTTCATACTTTTAATTGCAACATACCTATAGGAGAATTGAATCATGCCGACCCCCCTAACCTGTGTCCCTGCAACGGTCATCAAGCTCGAAGGTCATATCAATGCTGCCAACGCCGTCGAATTTCAACGCCAACTGAGCGCAGCAGTTTCCGAAAGCGATCGCCATCCCGTTCTCGTCGATATGGAACGAGTGGAATCGCTCGATAGCGCTGGACTGATGGCACTCGTGGCTGCGTTCAACCTCGCTCAAAGTCTCGACCTTCGCTTCAGCCTGTGTGCAATGTCCCCGTCGATTAAAATGATTTTTGAATTGACGCAGCTCGATCGCGTGTTTGAAATCTTTGACAATCGCAATGCCTTTGAAGCCATACTGGTATAATCTCCCTCCATCCGACGGTGGGGGCGTTACGACAAGCCGATACGGGCAATGGCTCCTCACAAGGCTCGATCGCGTTCGTGCAATCCCCCACCTCAGCGTTCGACTTTAAAGTTAGCGCATTTCCCCAGTGGATGAGGTATGCCCTCGGGTGACCGGTTGCCTGCCTCAACTGAGCTGTACCGTACCTCACGAACAACTTCCCTAACCTTCCCTCCCCTCCCGGTTTGCCGGAAACATTCGCTATAGTAAAAGATCGCGGGCAAAAGCTTGCCGTGAATTCGTAGCCGGAACCATTGGGAGAGTGTTGTCGTGGCTGTTGCAGTCGAACAACTTTTAACGCCAGAAATCCAACAACCCGCTCGCTATCTCGGAAACGAGTTAGGAGCGATTCGCAAGCCTTGGCAAGACGCCGCCGTCCGCTGGGTACTGAGCTATCCAGAGGTGTACGGGGTCGGCGCGTCCAACTTAGGGCATATTATTCTCTACAACATCCTCAACGCCCAGCCCAACCAACTGTGCGATCGCGCCTACTTGAGCGCCCCAGATCTGACCGCCAAACTGCGGGAGACAGAAACGCCGCTCTTTGCCGTCGAATCGCGACGTTGGTTGAAAGAATTCGACATCCTCGGTTTCAGCCTCAGCTACGAACTCGGCGCGACCAATATCCTCGAAATGCTCGATCTCGCCGGAATTCCGCTGACGTGGCAAGAGCGCGCCGGAGCCGGGGAATCCGCCTGGAACGTCGAAGCGGGGAGCTATCCGCTCGTATTTGCCGGGGGACAAACCGCCACCTCCAACCCCGAACCCTATGCCGACTTCTTCGACTTCATCGCCCTCGGGGACGGGGAAGAATTACTGCCCGAAATCGGATTAGTCCTCGAAGAAGGCAAAGCCGCCGGACTGACTCGCGAGCAGCTCTTGCTCGACTTGGCACAAGTGCCGGGGGTCTACGTACCGCAATTTTACGACATGGCAGACGACGGTTCGGTTCGTCCCAATCGTCCCGACGTTCCCCCTCGCATCTTGCGCCGGGTGTCGGATCCCATGCCGGAATATTCCATCGGTTTAGTCCCCTACGTCGAAACCGTCCACGATCGCCTCACCGTCGAAATTCGGCGCGGCTGTACGCGCGGCTGTCGCTTTTGCCAACCGGGAATGCTCACCCGTCCCGCTCGGGATGTGGATACCGACAAAGTGGTCGATACCATCGAACGGGGAATGCGCCAGACGGGATATAACGAATTTTCCCTGCTGTCGCTGAGCTGTTCGGACTATCTTTCCCTGCCTGCGGTGGGGATGGAAATTAAAAATCGCCTCAACGACGAGAATATTTCTTTGTCCCTCCCCAGCCAGCGGGTGGATCGGTTTGACGAAAATATCGCCAATGTTATCGGCGGAACCCGCAAAACCGGTCTGACCTTCGCCCCGGAAGCGGGAACCCAGCGAATGCGCGATATTGTCAACAAGGGATTGACCAACGAGGAATTGCTGCGCGGGGTGAAAACGGCGTACGAGCAGGGCTGGGATAAGGTCAAACTCTACTTTATGATCGGCTTGCCCGGCGAAACCGACGCGGATGTGATTGGTATTGCCGAAACCGTGCGCTGGTTGCAGCAAGAATGTCGCAGTTCCGGTCGGCGGCGGCTGAAGATTAACCTGACCATTTCCAACTTTACTCCCAAACCCCACACGCCGTTTCAGTGGCATTCGGTATCGACCTCGGAGTTCGAACGCAAGCAGGAACTACTGCGATCGGAGTTTCGCCGCATCAAGGGGGTGAAAGCCAACTTTACCGACGTGCGAATCTCGGCAATGGAGGATTTTGTCGGACGGGGCGATCGCCGTTTGGCTGCCGTGGTATTGCGAGCCTGGCAGCTCGGTGCCGGAATGGATTCTTGGTGGGAAAGCCTGGATCGGGCGTTTGAAGCGTGGACTCGTGCCATTGACGAGGCGGGGGTAAGTTGGAAATACCGTCAGGTCGAAAATGGCGAGTGGAATGTATTCGATCGCCCCGCAACCAGTGGGGACGAGGTGTTAGACGCCCCGCTGCCTTGGGACCATCTCAATACGGGCATCGACAAGCAATGGCTCAAGGACGACCTCAAGCGGGCGCTCGAAGCCGCCACGGTACCGGATTGCGCGTTTGAAGGTTGTTCCCACTGCGGAGTATGTACCCCCGATTTCGGTCACAACGTCGTTATCGAACCGCCCGAGATTCCCGAGTTTAAGGGACATTTCACCCCGAACCGAGAACGCGCCCAACGGTTGCGGGCGTGGGTGGGCAAACTCGGCGATATTGCCCTGGTCAGTCATTTGGATTTAGCCCGACTGTTCGATCGCGCCGTTCGTCGTGCCGCCATTCCGATCGCCTTTACGGGAGGGTTTCATCCCACGCCCCGGATTTCTCCGGCGAATGCCCTGTCCTTGGGCGTGACCAGCAGCGGCGAGATTGTCGAATTCGACTTGACCGAGCCGATGGATCCCGAGGCGTTTCGCCAACGGCTGGCGGCGCAATTGCCCGAGGACATTCCGATTTATCGGGTCGAGGCGGTAGACGTGCAGGGTCGAGCGGCAACCCGAATCCTCGATCGCGCCGAATATACCCTCGAAATTGGGGGAGAGTGCGGCGAAGACGGGACGACGCCTGCCCTTTCGCCCCAGCAGTGGCAGCAGTGGATCGAGGCGATCGATCGCAGTGGGGAAATTTGGCTCGAGCGCACCACCAAATCGGGCAAAACCAAGCGGTTTAACGCCCGCGATCGCCTCTACGAACTGGAACTGCTCGAAACCACAGGCGATCGGGCAACCGTACGCTATATCGGGAGCTGTCGCAATGACGGCACCCTACTGCGCCCCAGCGAGGTGGTGCAAATGCTCGAGGCGATCGCCCCCCACGAGTTTCAATTAACCCGAATCCATCGCGATCGGCTTATTCTTGCCTCGCAAGCCCCGTCGTAACCGCCCGCTCAATTTTAACGGCGGGGAGAGACACGACATTAGAGCATTTCCCCGGTTGCCCGTTGACCGTTGCCCGTTCCCACGCCGACGAGCAGTTATGATAGAATTACCTCAATCGGCGGTCACTCTGTCGAGTGGCAGACATCAAAACAACGTCGAATCCAGTTGGATCCGCTGTCTGTGGATTCCGATCGGCGACCGCCGAGTCAGACCGAGGCAATCCTTCGATTGTCAAGGCATTGGCGGATAGCACTGGAATCCCGTGTTTCAGGGCACTTCAGCGTCGGGTCGCTTGCAACTCGATGTTCGTCCTTCACAATCGACCGATCGCACTGTCGTGCCTTCCCCTGAAGGCAAATTATTTCTCCGAACGCTGGAGTCCCTCCAGAGAGTGGGTGTTTCCGGCAATCTGTGTTGCTAATTCAAGTTATCCATCCAACTCAATGCCGCGATCGGCGATGACAGCCACCCGGTGGGGCAGCACGGGCGGGCGAACGACGAACTCAACCCATCTCCCTTCTGGCGATACGTCCCGATAGGACGCGCAGCGCGAACGGTTTTCTTTGCCCGTTAGGTTTGCATTTGCGTCATTGAGGTCGCGGATTGGTCAAACCGTCGAAGGGATTGGCTCGATCGAAACTCGCAGGCGATCGAGGTCAATTGAACTTAATCTCATTTAGCCGAGATCGCGCGGGTTAATGTCAATCCGCCTTCCGATTTAACGATGGTTCGACTATCGGTTTTCGACACGATAAAAATTCGGGAGCTTGGTAGCCCCATCTCTTTAGAGCGGGGCGGAAAAGCGACTCGGCGGCTTTCGCCGCTGTATAATATGGATGACTTAGTAGAGCCAACCATCTGCGTTTCGCTCCTAGTACGGAGAAATCCCGGCAACCGAAAGCGCGATATTGCATTGCGACTGCGAGTTGCGATAAAGGCAGGGCGACGAGCGTACCGAATTGGCATCGTGATGGAAGCTGCGAACGGTATTGAGAACGTAAAGGGAAGCCTTTGGGCAACCCCCTAGAGGCGTCATTGACTTCGCCTAAGAGTCCGCTTTTTGGAAGTTCTGAAATCCCTCCGGGGAATCTCCGTTGCGGGATTCGCGCAGAGGAGTCAAACGCACCCACGCCGATCTGACGATTTTGCAATTTTTAGTTCCGCGATCGCCTCGACGCGATGAGAGAGAAGATTCGCACGCGCGATCGAGATACAACTCCCGCGAGGCGAACCGGCAATTTGCCTACTCGCCCAGCACTCCATTTACAAGAGGTACCGCTTGTACTCGTACCTCCGGTCATATCAAGTTTTGAGGAAGTTGAATGCCCAAGCAAATTATTATCGCCGAGCAGCATCGCATCGCTGCAGTCTTCTCCGAAGATCAAATTCAGGAAATCGTTGTCGCCACGGGCAGCCACCAAGTTAGCGATATCTATCTTGGCGTGGTTGAAAACGTCTTGCCCGGCATCGATGCGGCGTTTGTCAACATTGGCGATGCAGAACGCAATGGTTTTATTCACGTCAGCGATCTCGGTCCCCTGCGCTTGAAGCGTTCGGCTGGCGCGATTACGGAATTGCTGGCACCCCAGCAAAAAGTGCTCGTCCAAGTGATGAAAGAGCCGACGGGCAATAAGGGACCGAGACTGACGGGTAATATTACGCTCCCCGGTCGCTATTTGGTATTAATGCCGTTCGGACGGGGCGTTCACTTGTCCCGCCGCATTCGCAACGAAACCGAACGCAATCGGCTGCGCGCCTTAGCCATCTTGGTGAAACCGTCGGGCATGGGCTTGTTGGTGCGCACGGAAGCCGAGGGGATGAGCGAAGATGCGGTGATCGAAGACTTGGAATTCCTGCAAAAGCAGTGGGAATCCATTCAAGAGGAAGCCAGTTCCAACCGTCCGCCGTGCTTGCTCAATCGGGACGACGATTTCATTCAGCGCGTCCTGCGGGAGATGTACAACACGGATGTCAACCGCATCGTGGTCGATTCCAATCCGGGACTGAAGCGCGTCAAGCAACAGTTGCTCAACTGGAGCGGCGGCAAAAGTCCCCAGGGCGTCTTGATCGACCACCATCAAGATCCGGTGGGGATTCTCGAATATTTCCGCGTGAATGCCGCAATTCGAGAAGCGCTCAAGCCCAGGGTGGATTTGCCCTCGGGCGGTTATATCATTATCGAGCCGACTGAGGCGCTGACGGTCATCGACGTGAACTCCGGTTCGTTTACCCGCTCGGCAACGTCTCGGGAAACGGTACTGTGGACGAACTGCGAAGCGGCGACCGAAATTGCTCGCCAACTGCGCCTGCGCAATATTGCCGGGGTGATTATCGTCGATTTTATCGATATGGATTCGCGGCGCGACCAGCTCCAGGTGCTCGAACACTTTAACAAGTCGATCAAAGCCGATAAAGCCCGACCGCAAATTGCCCAACTGTCGGAATTGGGGCTGGTAGAACTCACGCGCAAGCGCCAGGGACAAAATATTTACGAATTGTTCGGTCGTCCGTGTCCGACGTGCAGCGGTTTGGGACATTTGGTTCACTTACCGGGCGAACCGGAACACAAGCTCGAAGGCACGCGCGGCAGCGAACCGCGAACGCCAGCCCCCGAACCGCGTCCGGCAAAAGCAACGTTGCCCGAGACGGTGTCCGAGAGCGTGGGAGAAACCGAGTCGGACAATTCGGATGACTTGCAAGAACTCGATTTGATACACCACCCGAGCTATCAGGAATTGGGTGGGGGCAATGGCAATCGCCGCCGCCGCCGCCGCCGCATCGAGACGGGGGAAAGCAGTGCGCCGACGAAGACGTCTTCGCCGTCGAGTTCGAGTAGCTCCCGCTCGAGCGATCGCGACGATATGCCGATTAAGAGCCGTTCTCGGTTGCGGCGCGATCCGCATCTCGATTACGCGGAATCCGAGACCTCCGACGACGATCGCTCCTCGAAAGGCGATCGCGCTAAAAGCAGCCGCAGCGACAGTTCGGGCGATCGCGATACCGCGTCGGTCGTGTCGGTGGAAATGACCCCCGAGGAGCAAGAGATCTATGCCCTGATGGGGATTTCGCCGTTGGTGCGCTTGAATCGCACCATTGACAATCCCAAATCGACCATCGTGTCGGTGAAATCACCGGGCGAAACCCAGGAGGATGCCGATTCGGGCAACGGTCAGTCTCAAGTGGATGCCTCGCCCGAGCCGAGCGCCTCTGAGGCTGAGAGCGAACCCGAGACGTCGGAGTCCAACGACACCCCTCCGATTACCCGTCGCCGTCGCCGTCGCTCTTCAGCCAGCGACTCGAACGAATCGTAATGACGCCCGAGCGATCGCCCAATTCCCGCGCCCCGCTTGTCGCTGGAGTCGATGAAGTGGGGCGGGGGGCGTTATTCGGTCCGGTGGTTGCCGCAGCGGCGATCCTCTCGGACGAGCAAGCTAGCGCATTGCAGGCGATGGGAGTCGGCGATAGCAAAACCCTCAGTGGCGATCGCCGCCTTCGTCTGGCACGAGAAATTCAAGCCGTGGCGATCGATTGTCGGATCGGTTGGGCGTCGGCGCGGGAAATCGATCGGCTCAATATTTTGCAAGCCTCCCTATTGGCGATGAAGCGAGCCATCCTCCGACTCGACCCTCCACCCCAGTTCTGCCTGATCGATGGCAACCAGCGGGTTCCGAATTTGGAGATTCCCCAGCACAGCATCGTCGGGGGCGATCGCCTCGAAGTCGCGATCGCGGCCGCGAGTATCGTGGCTAAGGTCTGGCGCGATACCCTAATCGTTCGCTTGGATCGCAAGTATCCCGGTTACGATCTCGCGGCAAATAAAGGATACGGAACCCGCAAGCATCGCGAAGCGCTCCGTGCCTGCGGACCCTCTACTCAGCATCGCCTGTCGTTCGCTCCCTGTGCCCAGCGAGTGCTGCCTTTAGACGGTGGAGCGATTGGGAGATAGTTCGGGGGTGGACTGAGGTGTGTTGGCTTCGACCGCATCGGCATCCGCCCAACGGCGATAGTCTTGGATCAGGTGATGCATCAGGCGTTGCTTGATAGTCATCAAAACGCTGTGCAGCAGCCCGTTTCCGGTGGCTTCCAAGATGGGTTTGGGCGTCAACCACAAGGGCGGGGGCATTTCGACTTCGACGTTTAAGTCCGCTTTCCCTTTAAGATAGGTCATGCCGTTATCGGTATCGGGATACAGTCTGCCCGTTAAGTTCAGTCCGAAGCGCTGGTTGATGTACTCGATGCCTCGAATTTGACAGCCTACCGATTCTAACCGTACCGTCCCGTCCGATTGCGCCCAAACTTTGAGATCGACGGTCGGCTGCACGCTCAGGTGCAAGAAGGTGAGCGGGCGCATTTTGAGGCGAAAGCAGTTGTCGCTCAAGCGTTCGGTGCGACTGGGATCGACTAAGGCATTGACTAACCGTTGCGGCTGGCGCAAATAGTGTTGAATGGGAACCGGTTGCTCGGGAACGGCGATGCGAACGGACTGGGAGGCAAAAAACTGGGTAGGCATGGTGAGGAACGAATTGAGTGACAACTTTAAGAATCTGTCAATTGAATTTTACATTTTTTTACAAAGTGTTTCAACGCGCCCGGTACGATCTGGTTGGCTTCCGAACTGCGCTCAACCCTGCAATCGAACGATTGCCAGCTTGTCATATTTTTTCATCATTCCAGCCAAATCACTGAGAAAAGTTTGTAAAAGTTTGTAATTTATGGGAAATTCTACTGAGAGTTGAAGGTCATGACTGTATCGATCGCGCATCTCGGACCGACCGGAACTTATGCGGAAGCCGCAGCCCTGGCTTATTCGCGTTGGCTGAGCGGACGAACGGGTTTGGAGTGTCGGTTGTGTCCTTATCCCAGCATTGCTCAGACCCTACGGGCGGCGGAGCGATCGCACGCGCGGCTGGCAGTGGTTCCCGTGGAAAATTCGATTGAAGGCAGCGTTCCCATTACCCTCGACAGCCTGTGGCAGCTTGAAAACCTGCGCATTCAGCAAGCCTTGGTGTTACCGATTTCCCATGCCTTGATTTCGCGCGCGATCGCTCCCAGTGCGATTCAAACGGTCTACTCCCATCCCCAAGCGCTGGCACAGTGTCAAAATTGGTTGGAACGGTTTTTGCCAAACGTGCAGCTCATTCCCACCAATTCGACCACCGAAGCCTTGCAGCATTTAACCGAAGATGCCAGCAGCAGCGCCATCGCCTCGCAGCGAGCCGCCCAACTCTACGACCTTCCCGTCCTCGCCCATCCCATTAACGATCGCCCCGACAACTGCACCCGATTCTGGGTGGTCGGTCGCGGCGAATTCGAACCGTGTCGGGTCAAATCAGACGGCGAATCGCCCTACCACAGCTACACGTCGCTGGCGTTCGGTCTCCCGGCAAACGTACCGGGAGCGTTGGTCAATCCCCTCCAAGTCTTTGCCCGACGGGGCATCAATCTCAGTCGGATCGAGTCCCGTCCGACCAAGCGATCGCTCGGCGAATATTTGTTTTTTATCGATTTAGACACCGATGGCGAATTGGAAACCGTCCGCTCCGCTCTAGCAGAACTGACGGCTCATACAGAAATCTTAAAAATTTTCGGCAGTTATACGCTTCTCCCCATCGATCCCGGCGAGGGCGATTAATCGTCGAGCGTATCTTTCAAAACCGTCCGCGCGGCTAAATGGTTGCGAGTCGTGGTCAGGATTTCGGCTTCCCGTTCCAGTCGAGCTGCCGTATCTTGCAGTTCTAACAGGGCTTGTTGTTCTTCGGCAACGCCATAGAGGTTGCCAGCCACCCAATAGGACAGTTCCGTGGGTAAATCGGGCACGTCTTCGGGCAATTCGATGGTGCGATCCATTAACTTCGCCGACAGGTGTACCACATCTCGCAACAGTTGCTCCACTTGAGAGGCAAGGGCGTGCAAGTCTTCTTCCGGCGAACGGTCTTCGATCCATTCGACCAACCCGACGCGATAGGGTTTTTCGCGCACGTACTCCAGCACCCGGAACCGCTGCTGTCCCAGGGTGAGCATCTTCATGCGATCGTCGGGAAGGCGTTGGTATTGCACGATTTCAGCACAGCATCCGACCGAGGCGACACTTCCGTCACTCGGGTCGAACATGAGCACCCCAAAGCGGCGATCGCTATTGAGGATAGTATTCATCATGATCCGATAGCGAAATTCAAAAATATGAAGCGGGAGGGGACGACCCGGAAATAGAACCACCTCGGGCAAAGGAAACAGAGGAAGTTCTCGAACCGCAATGGAGGAAGTGGGTGCCATGATTGAGTGAATAGTACGAGAGCGCTGCTGTTACTTATACTGTAACGGATCTCAACCTAAGAATAGACAAAAACCCCTTTAGACCGAATGCTAAAGGGTTAGAACCGCTTATCGGTTGTCGCGACACTTACAATTTCACTTCAATATCGACTCCAGCGGGCAAGTCGAGCTTCATCAGCGCGTCGATGGTTTTAGAAGAGGGTTGGTAAATGTCGATAATCCGCCGATGGGTGCGCGTTTCAAAATGCTCTCGCGAATCTTTATCGACGTGGGGAGAGCGCAGCAAGCAGTAGACCCGTCGCTTGGTCGGCAGTGGAATCGGACCGATCGCGGTGGCACTGGTGCGATTCGCCGTATCGACAATTTTTTCGCAAGACGTATCGAGCAAGCGGCGATCGAAAGCTTTGAGGCGGATGCGAATTTTTTGCTGCTGGATAGTAGCCATAGTAGAAACGATCTGGGTTGGGGACGTGTCAATTTAGAGGTGCAAATTTAGAGATCGAAGGAGCAGAAAGAAACTCTACCCGACGAGTACAGTCTTTCTGCTCCCAATTCAATCGGGGGTGGATTTACTTAACGATGCTGGAAACAACACCCGCGCCAACGGTACGACCGCCTTCGCGAATGGCAAAACGCATCCCCTGTTCGATCGCCACCGGGCTGATCAGCGAAACCGTCATCTTGACGCGATCGCCGGGCATCACCATTTCAGCCGGGCTGCCATCGTCGGCGGTGAACGCATCGATGGTGCCGGTCACGTCGGTGGTACGGACGTAGAACTGGGGACGATAGCCGGGGAAGAAGGGGGTGTGACGTCCGCCTTCATCCTTCTTGAGCACGTAGACCTCCGCCTCGAATTGAGTGTGAGGGGTGATCGAACCCGGCTTCGCCAGCACCATGCCGCGCTCGATATCGTCCTTTTGGATCCCGCGCAGCAGGACGCCGACGTTGTCGCCCGCCATACCTTCGTCCAGGGTCTTCTGGAACATTTCCACGCCAGTGACCGTGGTGCTGCGGGTATCTTTGAAACCGACCAATTCGACGGTTTCGCCGACTTTGACCTTACCCCGCTCGATCCGACCGGTGGCTACGGTACCGCGACCGGTAATCGAGAACACGTCTTCGACCGCCATCAGGAAGGGCTTGTCCACATCCCGCTCGGGGGTGGGGATGTGTTCGTCCACCTCATCCATCAGTTGATAGATCTTATCGACCCACTCGTTTTCGCCCCGAGGCATATTGGGGTTATCCGACAGAGCTTCGAGAGCCATCAGAGCCGAGCCGCTGACGATGGGGATATTGTCGCCATCGAATTCATAGGAACTCAGCAGTTCGCGAATTTCGAGTTCCACCAGTTCCAGCAGTTCCTCGTCGTCCACTTGGTCTTGCTTGTTCATGAAGACCACGATGTTGGGAACCCCGACCTGCTTCGCCAGCAGGATGTGTTCGCGAGTTTGGGGCATCGGACCGTCCGCCGCAGACACCACCAGGATCGCGCCGTCCATCTGAGCCGCACCCGTGATCATGTTCTTCACGTAGTCGGCGTGTCCGGGACAGTCCACGTGAGCGTAGTGGCGTTTGTCGGTTTGGTATTCCACGTGGGCGGTGTTAATCGTGATACCCCGTTGCTTTTCTTCGGGGGCCGCATCGATTTCGTCGTACTTCCACGTCCGTCCTGGCGTTTCGCTGATGCTGGACAGGGCGATGGTGATGGCAGCCGTCAGCGTGGTTTTGCCGTGATCGACGTGACCGATCGTACCGATATTGACGTGGGGTTTAGTCCGTTCAAACTTTGCGCGTGCCATGAATTATCTTTCCTTACTCCTAGTTATGCGTTCCCTTTGGTTTTGTCGATAATGGATTCTGCCACATTGCGAGGAACCTCATCGTAGTGGCTGAATTCCATCGTGAAAATACCCCGGCCTTGAGTCATCGACCGGATATCCGTGGCATAACCAAACATTTCTGCCAGCGGAACCATCGCAGAGATCTTGGCGAGTCCTTCTTCGGTACCCATGCCTTCGATCTGACCGCGACGGGAATTGAGGTTGCCCATAATGTCGCCCAGATAAGTTTCGGGGACTTCAACCTCAACTTTCATCATAGGCTCTAACAGAACCGGTGATGCTTTGGGCACCCCGTCTTTTATCGCCATCGACCCGGCGATTTTAAACGCCATTTCGCTCGAGTCAACGTCGTGATAAGAGCCATCGACCAAGGTGGTCTTGACATCGATGAGCGGGAACCCAGCCAAAATACCGGATTCGCAAGCTTCTTTCACGCCATTTTCAACCGAGGGGATGAATTCTTTTGGAATTGACCCGCCAACGATTTTAGACACGAATTCAAATCCGCTTCCAGCTTCTCCCGGTTCCAGGTCGATCACGACGTGACCGTACTGACCTTTACCGCCGCTTTGACGGATGAATTTGCCTTCAACCTGGATTGCCTTGCGAATGGTTTCGCGGTAAGCCACTTGGGGCGCGCCCACGTTAGCTTCCACTTTAAATTCCCGCAGCATCCGATCCACCAGAATTTCGAGGTGCAACTCGCCCATCCCGGCGATCACGGTTTGGTTGGTTTCGGGGTCGAGGCTGACTCGGAAGGTAGGGTCTTCGTCGGAGAGGGATTGGAGAGCTTTGGAGAGCTTCTCCATGTCCTGTTTGCTTTTCGGCTCGACCGCCACGGAGATGACCGGTTCGGGGATGTGGAGCGATTCCAACACGATAGGTTCGTCGGCATCGCAAATGGTATCGCCGGTATAAGTCTGTTTGAGACCGAGTACCGCACCCAAGTCACCCGCTCGCAGTTCGTCTACTTCGATCCGCTCGTCGGCTTTGAGCACGATCAAACGGGACACCCGTTCTTTGTTGTCTTTGGTGGAGTTGTAGACGTAGCAGCCTTTTTTCAGCACGCCCGAGTACACTCGCACGAAGGTCAGGCGACCGTAAGGGTCTGCCATGACTTTAAACGCCAGAGCCGAGAGGGGGACGTCATCGCTGGCGTGACGCACGTCGGTTTCGCCGTTGGGCAGCAGACCCTGAATCGGCGGAACTTCGGTGGGAGCGGGCAGATAATCTACCACGGCATCGAGCAGCAGCTGAACGCCTTTGTTTTTAAAGGCACTGCCGCACAGGACGGGCACCATACTGCCATCCAGGGTACCTTTGCGTAACGCCAGGCGAATTTCGTCTTCGGTGAATTCTTCCCCTTCCAGGTATTTCTCGGTCAGCTCGTCGCTGCTTTCGGCAACGGCTTCGATCATCTTGGCGCGATATTCCTGTGCCAGTTCCATGACATCTTCGGGAATTTCGGCGTCTTCGATGTCGGTGCCGAGATCGTTGGTGTAGATTTTGGCACGCATGCGCACCAAGTCAACGATGCCTCGGAAGGTATCTTCCTGACCGATGGGGATTTGAATGGGGACGGCGTTGGCGCGCAGGCGATCGCGAACTTGTTGGGAGACTTTGAAGAAGTTGGCACCCGTGCGATCCATTTTGTTGATGAATGCCACCCGAGGCACCCGGTAGCGGTCGGCTTGCCGCCAAACGGTTTCGGATTGAGGCTGGACGCCGCCAACGGAGCAGAACACGACAATCACGCCGTCGAGGACTCGCATCGAACGCTCCACCTCGATGGTGAAGTCAACGTGACCGGGGGTGTCGATAATGTTGACTTTATGATTTTGCCAGTTGGTGCCGATCGCAGCAGCCGTGATGGTAATGCCCCGCTCTTGCTCCTGCGCCATCCAGTCCATGACGGCACTGCCTTCATGAACTTCCCCGATTTTGTGGACGATGCCGGAGTAGAACAGGATCCGCTCCGTGGTTGTTGTTTTGCCTGCATCAATGTGAGCCGCAATACCGATATTGCGTGTTTTTTCTAGCGGGGCAGTACGTGCCACAGCTACCTCCTTGATTTTTGCCGCAAGTGTTTGTGTGCTACGCTGTTAGTTTTGCCGTTAACGGTCAAGCAGAAGCATTAATGTTTTTCTGGAAATATGAGATAGAGGTGGAAGCTCGCGCGAGTGCTGGCTCGCACGGCAAGCTTTCAGTCAGAAAGCGACAGTTCCCCTTTATCTAGCCGTTGGGGTAGGAAGGGATTTGACCCATCTCCCCTCTAGCGTACTCCTACACGTACACACGGCAAATGTGTCGGTTGGGTGCAGGAGCTACATCTATCTTTACATTCTAGTATTGTTAGCAAAGTTTGCTTGCCCTGAAAAGGCGATCGCCTCGATTGGCAGCTTGGGCTTCACTTAGTAGCGATAGTGGGCGAATGCCTTGTTGGCTTCTGCCATGCGATGCGTTTCTTCCCGCTTGCGGATGGTGTTTCCCGTTTCGTTTGCCGCATCCATCAGTTCGTTGGCGAGTTTGAGCGCCATGCTGCGACCGGTGCGTTGCCGAGCGGCAGCCGACAGCCAGCGCAGTGCCAGGGCGGTTCCTCGCTCCGAGCGGACTTCCATCGGAACTTGGTAGGTGGCTCCCCCAACGCGACGAGCTTTCACTTCAACGAGGGGAGTCGCATTCCGGATTGCAGTCTCGAAGGTTTCGAGGGGGTCGGTGCCCATCCGCTCTTCGATGATTTTCATGGCATCGTAGAGGATGTGAGAGGCAACGGCTTTTTTGCCGTCTCTCATGATGCGCCGGATCGTCATGCTGACGAGGCGACTGTTGTAGACGGGATCGGGCGGAACGGAACGTTTTTGAATGACTCTGCGACGCGACATAGGTTAAATAATCCGGATATTGACAACTCCAAAGGTAACGAATTTCGCGCCTCGCGCTTGACGATGGACGCGACTGGATTCGAGCGCGTTTGAACTGCTGCGAGGCAGCTTCAATGGCGTTGGGAGAGGAGGGGGTCTGAGGCTGGCTTTAGGCGATCGCCCTTACTCTTTCGGGCGCTTGGCACCGTACTTGGAGCGACCTTGACGGCGATCTCGAACGCCAGCGGTGTCGAGGCTTCCACGAATAATGTGATAGCGGACGCCGGGTAAATCTTTGACACGACCGCCTCGAATCATCACGACCGAGTGTTCTTGAAGGTTGTGACCGATGCCGGGAATGTAGGCGGTTACCTCAAACCCAGAAGTCAAGCGAACCCTAGCCACTTTTCGGAGAGCCGAGTTGGGCTTTTTCGGGGTGGTCGTGTAAACTCTCGTACAAACTCCACGGCGCTGAGGACAACTTTTCAGAGCCGGCGATTTTGTTTTCTGTTGTGCTTGCTTGCGCTCGTTGCGAATGAGCTGCTGAATGGTTGGCATGAGTGATGCTGCGGGCAGCCTTTCTGCACTGTAATATCTTGCAACAAATCCTGATTATATCAAGTTCGAAACAATCTTGTCAATGCTTGCCGACATGGGATTCGAACTATGGCACGATCGCCCGTTCGAGGGGAATCGGGCGGACTTCACAGGGCGACACTTTGAACGAATACTGGAGTCTGGGCTGTCATCGTTACGACACAATGGGGAGTAGAGCGGACAAAGTTTCTCCCTATCCCCC
>CAYQUF010000027.1:0-16506 GCA_964420595.1 uncultured bacterium | reverse complement strand
TCTCCCTATCCCCCAAATCGAGGGAAATCTCAAAAATGTCACCTGCGTGAAATCAGGCGGACTCGCGATCGCCCGAGGCGAGGGCAAACGAATTGCCGCACCCGCACGTTTCGGCAGCATTGGGGTTGTAGAAGCGGAAGCCGCCCCCCATGAGATCCTCGGAATAGTCGATGGTCAACCCGTCAATGGCGTCAAAACTTTGCGCCTCGATCGCGAAGGCAATGCCATTGGTTTCGCCGACGCGATCGCCCGGATGGGCGTGGGATTCAAACGACATCTCGTAATAAAACTGCGCGCAACCGCCCGGTTGTACGTTCAGGCGAAAAATCGCCTCGGCATTGGATTGCTTCGATTTTAGTCGGTTTAATTCTCGAACGGCTGAAGGACTTAAATAGATCATACGTAGATCGCGATGGGTTCGATTCGCCTTTGCTATCACAAAACAGGCAAAGTTACCGTGCAATTACCGACCATCGTGACACGAACCTTGCCTGCCGCACAACACGCCAGACAAGAGTGCCGCGATCGCCCACTTGGGCGGATTCTCACTTTGAGGCTACTATTAAAGGCAAAGGGAGACCCGATCGCCGGGTGCAAATTTGGATCGGCAAGCCATCAGAGCTATCATTCTCTCGATTGGGGAATGAAACCGCGTGCATCAGGTACGTCGCGCTGGCAAATCAAGTCGGCGCTAATCGTGAATTTGAGAGCAGTACGGGCGAACGGTCGTTCGGACTTCCTCTCGCTTTATCCGTCTGGGGGATTGTGATGAGCAACGACATCGATCTGATCAAACGCCTCAGCCCCAGTGCTATGGATCAGATCATGCTTTATCTGGCCTTTAGCGCTATGAGGACCAGTGGGCATCGACATGGCGCATTTTTAGACGCAGCAGCCACCGCTGCCAAATGTGCCATTTACATGACCTACTTGGAGCAGGGACAAAACCTGCGCATGACGGGGCACTTACACCATATCGAACCGAAACGAGTTAAGGCGATCGTCCAAGAGGTCAGACAAGCCTTAACTGAAGGAAAACTGCTGAAGATGCTCGGCTCCCAAGAACCGCGCTATCTGATTCAGTTTCCCTATGTCTGGCTCGATCAATATCCGTGGGTTCCGGGACAACCGCGAATTGCCGGGACGAGTTTGACTTCGGAGGAGAAACGACAGCTCGAACGGAAGCTGCCGAAATCCCTCCCCGACGCCCAAGCGATCAACTCGTTTCAGTTTCTCGAACTGATTGAATTCCTTCACTCCCGTTCTCAAGAGGATTTACCGCCCGAACGACGCATGCCGCTGAGCGAGGCGTTAGCCGAACATATCAAGCGTCGTTTGATTTATTCGGGCACGGTAACGCGCATTGACTCGCCCTGGGGAATGCCGTTCTACGCCCTCAGCCGCGCGTCCTACTCGCCAGCCGACGATGAAGAGCGCACCTACATTATGGTGGAGGATACCGCTCGCTATTTCCGGTTCATGCGAGATTGGGCGGAGCGTCAGTCGAAGGTGATGCGCATTCTCGAAGAACTCGACATTCCGCCGGATCGGATCGGGGACGCCCTCGAAGAACTCGACGAAATTATCCGACAGTGGGCGGATAAGTATCACGAGAAGGGCGGATTGCCGATGGTGTTACAAATGGTGGTCGGACCGACGGAAGAGTAACGTTGCGGGTCGCCATCAAAGCGTAGGTTGGGGAGAGTCGCGATCGCGCTTCCCCTGCCATCGATGAAGGTACCTAAAAATCGATCGGATTGATGGAATCTCGATCGAGGATCGTTTCGTCAATAGCCCCAATCGAGTCCCGTTAGTCAACCAACATCGCCATCTTGAGCGTCATGTGGTATTTCCTTCTCGCCGTATCGAGTTGCTTGATTCCCGTCGGTGCAATTGCCTTCGCTGGAGAACGCGCGATTGCTCGCTCGGAAATCTCAACGCCGGTGGCTCAAACGCAGCCGTCGGTCGAGATCGAGCCGGATTCAACGTCTGCGGATCCCGAATCCGACCCCCCGGATTCCACCGATCCCGACAGCGATCCCGCCTCCGACGAAAACTCCCCCGATGGCGAAACGTCAGAATCTCCCACCCCCGAAGACATTCGCCACCAAACCCTCGTTCGAGCGGATCGATTGTATGTTAAGGGGGAGATTGCCGCCGCCGAGCAACTGTATCGCACCGCCAAACCGCCGTTTGAAGCCGAACAAACCCACGAGTTTCGCCAACTCCTCGATCCCATTAGCGATCCCGAACAACTCGCTCCCGCCGGACGGGTCTATTGGCGCGAGTCGGAAGCGGGGTTAGCCAGCAATCTCGAAACCCGTATTTTCGTCCCCCTGGAAATGTTGGTCGAGCAGTATCCCGAGTTTATTCCGGGACACGTGCGGCTGACGGAAGCCTTACGCGATCGCGATCGCCTCGAAGACGCCGTCACGGTTATCGATCGCGCGGCGACGCTCTATCCGGATCGCCCCGAAATTATTAAAACTCAAGTCGAAACGTTGGTGGCTGCCGAAAAATGGTTGGAAGCCTCCATGGCGGCGCGACAGTTTGCCTTGCTCAATCCGGATCGTCCCGACGCCGAACGGTTTGCTCGCCTCGCTGACGAACATCTCGACACGTTTAAGAAAAAACTGCGACGGGAATTGCGCGGTCGTGCTGTCGGTTCGATTCTCACCGGAGCGATTAGTTTAGCGGTCACTGGAAATCCCCTCGGCACGCTCTCTAGCCTTCAAACCACGATTTTATTGTTAAAAGGCGAATCGAAACTAGGAGAACAGGTTGCCGAAGCCTTCCAAGAACGCTTGGAAATGATGGATGACAAGGTAGTGCTCGACTACGTTAACGACCTCGGTCAAAAATTAGCGCGGTTGGGCGGACGGGATTTTGACTATGAATTTTACGTGGTTTTGGACGAAGATTTGAATGCGTTTGCTCTACCCGGCGGTAAAGTATTCGTCAATGCCGGAGCCATTCTCAAGGCACAATCGGAAGCCGAACTGGCGGGATTGTTGAGCCACGAATTATCCCACGCCGTTCTCTCGCACGGATTCCAACGGGTAGCGGAAGCGACGCTATTGGGAAACGTGGTGCAATTCGTTCCCTTGGGAGGGGTGGTTGGCAACATTGCCATGCTCGATTACAGCCGGGATCAAGAACGTCAAGCCGATCTGTTGGGGACTCGCATTTTATCGGCTTCGGATTATGCAGCCGACGGTTTGCGAAATTTGATGGTGACCCTCGCCGAAGAAACGGAATCGGGGTTGGGGATCGAGTGGCTGTCTACCCATCCGCTCACGGGCGATCGCATTCGCTATTTAGAAGAAACTATCGTTCGCAACGGCTACAATCGCTATGCCTATGAAGGGGTAGAGGCGTATGAAGAGATTCAAGCCAGGGTGGAACGATTGCTATCCGAACACAATGCCGAAAACGATCGAGAGGATGAAGGCGAAAACGACAGTGAAGAAGATGATGAAGCGTAAAAAATGGGAATGTAGGACATTAAAGTCGCAACTACATTCCCGATCGTTGACGAATTAAATTCGCCAGAACCGCGTTTACCAACCTTTTTCAGCTTTCACTAACACGTAGGCAGCCACGTCTTCAATATCTTTATCGCTTAAACTGCCGATAAACGAAGGCATCGCCATTTTGCCTTGTCTAACTTGGGTAGTAATGGCTTCAATGGAATCCATGTTATATTTTTCTAAATCCGCACGCTTCAACGTTTTAGCTTGATTGATGACATTGCCGCCACCGGCATGGCAAGACGCACAATTATTGCTAAACACTTTGGCACCGTTGTCGAGATCGGCAGCCATTACCGGACTGCCAAATAAAAATGTTGCACAAGTTAGGACGGCGAACAGCATTGAGAACAGCTTTTTCATTGGGTTCTCCTCCTCGTTGATGACTTTCATTACTCCCAGGTTATCATTCTGGATCGGAACGTACCGCCTGTCAACAGACGAGATGTAAAAGTTTGCGATCGGTTGTCAAGGGCGATCGCGATGGACTCGAACTCATTTCGATTGCAGGGATAAAAATCGCCCCTCGCGGTTATAGCAATACGCTCTCGGCTATTTACAGCGAAGTGGTGCGTTCCGGCATTTTTAATTCATGGTGACTGTGCCATGTGGATTTGCGCCGCGTACGGGCGGTTCGCGAACCGCCCCTACCAAATTATTCGATCCGGTTGAATTGTTAATACACGAGCGCTCGCTGCTATAAGACTCCATTCGGACATCTCGCGGGGGCTGTTCTCGAGCTTCTAAGCAGGATTAAATTTGACGATTAGAATTGCCGAACCATCCAAACAATCGGTGAAGCTGTCAGTAATTGGGCGATCGCTTAGCGATTGGTCGATGCAATTGCCTGTTGACCTTGGGGGGAATTAACAAACCCTAAGAACGCTTCCACGGCTGGGCTGGGAGGCGTTTGGTAAACGTAATAGAGGGTTCGCTTGTAAGGATAATTCGCCGCTTGCGGGGTCAATCCGTCCACCGCCACAACTCGCACGGTTTTTTGATTGGCAATTTGATCGTAGGTGGCATACCCGATGCCGCTATCGCCTAATGCCCGTAACATCGGCGTCGTTGCATCCCGCTGCATGGTCGTAATATTGGGCGTGTTGCCAAACTCGCTCCCGCCGAGGACTAATTCCTTGAATGCTTGATGGGTGCCGCTGACTGGCGGGCGATTAATCACTTGAATGGTTTGATTCGGTCCGCCAATGTCCGACCAATTGGTAACTTGTCCGGTAAAAATTCCCACCACTTGCGATCGGGTCAGTCCCTGACCGAATGGATTTTCGACGCCGACCACTAACGCGATCGCATCGGCGGCGACGGGAATGGTCGCCAACCCGCGATTTTGTTCCTCTGGCGTCAGCGGTCGAGACGCAGCGGCAACATCGGCATTTCCTGCCAGTAAGGCTTCAATTCCCCGGCTGGTTCCTTCGGCTTGTGCGGTTACGGTCGTACCGGGAAATTGACGTTCGAACTGCGTTTTGAGGGCTTGATTGATGGCGACCATGCTGGTCGAACCCGCAATTTGGACGGTCGTCCCGCTTGGAACCGAGGTGGGAGGAGAAAAGGTCGCGGTTGCAGGAGCGGCATTGGGTGCCGTGGTTGGAGCGTTCGGCGCGTTGGTGGCGGTTTGAGCGGGATTCGTTGCGGTTTGAGGAGCACGAGATCGACGCATGAAAAACCACCAATATCCTCCAGCCGCGAGGAGGAGAAAAATTAGAATATAGACAATCGGTGGCGGTCCGCTTTTTTTCTGAGTCATAGTGATTTAACCTTTAATTTTAGGGCGAAGTCGAGCGATCGCTCTTATTTTTTAAACCTTGCAAGCGACGAGAAACCTCATCGTCCGTCATCATGCCATCTAAATTAGCACTGAGTCGTTCGTCCGAATTTTCCGATAATTGGGCATACGCTTTCGCTTCGTAGTGGCGCAATTCGATCGCGCTTTTGACTTCTTCAAACTGGCGGCGAGCCGAATCGATATCGGTGTTGCGATTGGTTTGGGAGACGGCTTCTAACGCCTCGTTAATTTCGCTCAAGGCTTTCATATTTTCCATTTGTGCCTTGTATTCTTCGACCTTCAATCGCTCCCGTTCGAGTTGTTGTTTGGAGGCGTTGACGTATTCCTCCGCTTGCCGGACTCGATGTTCCAGTTGGGGCAATATTTTTTCAATTTGAAGGACATTCGTCATTGCCAAACGCGCTTGATGCTCGTCACCGGCGTCTTGGGCGATCGTGGCTTCTTCTTCCCACTTCTGCAACTGCACCACTTTTTCCTGATACGTTTTGCGCGCGCGATTGTAAACCTTGGCTTGCGTCGAAACCGCTTCTGCGAGTTGCTTGAGCGACTCCTGCATGGTTTTGAGGGATGCTTCGGCAACATCGACGGAGAATTGCGCTTCCTCCGATTCGACCTGAATGCCCCACAACCAGTTCCATGCCACCACGATCGCGCGTCCTGCCCGATCGCCCATCAGCCAATAAATGAATTGTTTCATAACCGTGCGATCGCTCGATCGAACTCTGGTATTAGTATATCCTTCTCATCCCCAGGGAGAAATCGCCAATCGGCATTACGAATGTTTGCGAAAACGCGGCTGAGAAGGCGAACTTCCCAACCGCGCGCGATGTTTAATTCAGTTGTGACATCAAACCGAGGACTCGCGTGCCGGCATTAATCGGCAGCTTGGGAGAGCAACTCCCGTTTTTCCCCCGGTAACACCTGAACTTGACCGTTCTCGTCCACATCGACAATGGCAGTATCGCCATCTTGGATGCGACCGGAGAGAATTTCTTCAGCCAAGCTATCTTCAAGCAACCGCATGATCGCCCGACGTAAGGGTCGCGCCCCGTAGCTGGGGTTGTACCCTTCCTCGACCAAGCGATCTTTGAACTTCTCGGTCACTTCCAGAGTGATGCCTTGATCCTGCAAGCGAGCGAAGACTTCGGCGAGCAAAATGTCGCCAATTTCCTTGACCTCTTCCTTGCTGAGCTGGCGGAAGACGATGATCTCGTCGAGACGGTTGAGGAATTCGGGACGGAAGTATTGCTTCAGTTCCTCGTTCACCAGGGAGCGAATCCGATTGTACTGCGCGTCGGCTTGGTCGTCGGCAAACTCGAATCCGAGGCTGCCGCCGCCTTTCTCGATCACCTTCGAACCGATGTTGGAGGTCATGATCAGCAGCGTGTTCTTGAAGTCCACGGTGCGACCCTTGGCATCGGTGAGGCGACCGTCTTCGAGAATTTGCAGCAGCATGTTGAACACGTCGGGGTGTGCCTTTTCGATTTCGTCGAACAGCACCACGGTGTAAGGACGACGGCGGACGGCTTCGGTGAGTTGACCGCCTTCGTTGTAGCCGACGTATCCCGGCGGCGAACCGATCAGTTTCGAGACGGTGTGGCGTTCCATGAATTCGGACATATCCAGCCGAATCATGGCTTCTTCGGAGCCGAAGAAGTAGGTCGCCAACGCCTTGGTCAGCTCGGTTTTACCGACCCCGGTAGGACCGGAGAAGACGAAGCTGGCAATCGGTCGGTTGGGATTCTTCAGACCGACGCGAGCCCGACGAATGGCGCGGGAGACGGCTTTGACCGCTTCCTCTTGTCCGATCAGGCGCTGGTGCAGGGTATCTTCCATGTGCAGCAGCTTCTCGGATTCGGATTCGGTCAGCTTGTTGACCGGAACCCCCGTCCAGCTCGCGACGATTTGAGCGATATCCTCTTCGCCGACGAGAGGCGAGGCATCCTCGTTGCCTTCGGATTCGGATTTTTTGCTGCTGGCGATCGCCCGAATTTCGGATTTAATTTCCATTTCGCGATCGCGCAGTTCGCCCGCCTTGTCGAAGTCTTGGGAGCGCACGGCATCGTCTTTGTCCTTGAGGACTTGCCGCAACTCCTTATCGAGTTCCTTCGCCGCCGGGGGCAATTGGGAGTTGATCAGGCGCACCCGCGATCCGGCTTCGTCGATCAAGTCGATCGCCTTATCGGGCAAGTAGCGATCGCTGATGTAGCGATCGGAGAGTTTAGCGGCGGCGACGAGGGCTTCGTCAGCAATCTTGAGCTTGTGGTGTTGCTCGTAGCGATCGCGCAGTCCGAACAGGATCTCGATGGTTTCCTCGACGCTGGGTTCGCCCACCATCACCGGTTGGAAGCGACGTTCGAGCGCCGCATCCCGTTCGATGTGCTTGCGATACTCGTCGAGGGTGGTCGCGCCGATACATTGCAATTCGCCGCGAGCGAGAGCCGGTTTGAGAATATTGGCAGCGTCGATCGCCCCTTCAGCCGCACCCGCTCCAATCAGCGTATGAACCTCGTCAATCACCAAGATGACATTCGCCGCCGAGCGAATCTCATCCATAATTTTCTTTAAACGTTCTTCAAATTCGCCGCGATACTTGGTTCCGGCAACCAGTAAGCCGATATCGAGAGTGACGACCCGCTTTTCTTCTAAAATGTCGGGAATGTCCTTAGTGGCAATGCGCTGGGCTAATCCCTCGGCGATCGCCGTTTTCCCGACCCCCGGTTCGCCGATCAGTACGGGGTTGTTCTTGGTGCGGCGACCCAGAATCTGAATCACCCGCTCGATTTCCATTTGCCGACCCACCACCGGATCGAGCTTCCCTTCGGAAGCCATTTGGGTTAAATTGGAGCCGAATTCGTCGAGCGTCGGGGTTTTCGTGCGACCGTTCCCCCCGCCTGCCGAGACTTCGGCGGTTTCTCCCAACATGCGGATCACTTGCGTGCGAACTTTAGAGAGATCGACGCCCAAGTTTTCCAGCACTCGGGCAGCAACCCCTTCTCCTTCGCGAATCAGTCCGAGGAGCAAGTGCTCGGTGCCGATATAGTTGTGTCCGAGTTGGCGCGCTTCTTCTAAAGAGAGTTCCAACACCCGCTTGGCTCTCGGAGTAAACGGAATTTCGACGGCGACAAACCCCGACCCCCGGCCAATGATTTTCTCGACCTCGATCCGGGCATCCTTGAGATTGACGCCCATCGACTTGAGAACCTTTGCGGCGACTCCAGTTCCCTCTCCAATCAGGCCCAAGAGAATCTGTTCCGTTCCCACGAAGTTGTGTCCCAGGCGGCGAGCTTCCTCCTGGGCCAGCATGATCACCTTAATAGCTTTTTCTGTAAAGCGTTCAAACATGGCGTGTTTCCATTACCGAACATTTGGCGCGGAAGCTGGGCGTGCCTGTGGCTCGCCCCGACAAACCTGACAAGCGATGGCATCGGTCCGATCGCGAGTGGCGTGCGGGTTGCGAGATTGTCTCGCTCCACTGCCACTGCGGGTTCGACTCCAACGCGATCGATGCAGGCTCGTGTGGCTAACATCCCGACTGTAGTCTCCCCACCGACTGCAAGCCGTTAATTTGGCAACAGCCTCTAGAACCAATTTAGCGATTCTAGGATGTGATTGCCGCGATGCGATTCCCCAATTTCGATAGCGACCGTTGAATTTCAGATCGCGCGATCGATCGGGGGGCAAAAACAGTTTTGCTGTTTCCGATCCCCTCGGGATCTGGGGAATGTCGCGTGAGGCTGTATGCCCGTACTTTTAAAATTTAGCATAGCAAAAGCAAGCCCGGTCTTGCCATGAAGCCAAGCATTTACCGGGTCAATTGAGGGCTTAAAATTTATCGTGCCTGCGGTCTTAATCGTCGGCAAACGACAATTTCAGACCCGATGCTCCCAGGCGATCGCCCACGGCGGTTTCCCACATTTGTAAGGCTCGCTCGAATTCTCGAAATTGCAATCGCGATCGCCACAAAATTAAGGCGTCTTCGCCAGTATCGGCGTAGTAGCGGCGGCGGCGACCGGCAATTTGGAAGCCGAATTTTTCATACAGCGAGAGTGCCGCTCCATTGGAGGCACGCACCTCTAGCGTCGCACGAGCCATTCCCCTTTGCCAAGCCGAGCGCAACAGGGCGAAGACCATCGCTGCTCCCAATCCCCGACGGCGGTAATTCGGATGAATGCCAATCAGGGTAATGTGAGCTTCATCGACAATTGCCCACAAACAGCCGATCCCCGCCGCACGAGCGTCTTTACCTTCGCCATCGAGCAAGATCCACAAGTCGCTATTGGGACTGTCGATTTCCCGTCGGTAGCCATCGAGACTCCACAAGCCGCCAAAACAGAGGCGATCGAGTTCTATCGCTCCATCGAGCCAGTCTGCCGTCAGGGGCGTAATTTGGAGCGAGACTCGTGGGGAGGACGATTTGGCAATTTCAGACTCGGGCATACGCATCGCGCCCCTACCGGTGCAGTGAGGCGATCGGGGAAATCAGGCGCTAATCCACCGCTGGTCAATTGTACACTATCAAGGGATGGGGATCTCGACCTCGATCGCGGCGGGGATGGCTGCGACCGGCATCGATTGAAGTGGAATGCAACCCGTCCGAGCGATTCGAGAGGCGAACGAGATTCCCGACTCCAGGACTCAGACCGAACCCGGTCTACCCATCGCGCACTCATCCATCGATAGATTTTTCCATTATGGTTTCGACTCACCCTGTAGACGTTGGCAACTCTAGCTTGCAATACCTGCCCGACTCGGAACGCTCCCCCAATCAATCGCTTTTGCCGCTCTCGGCGGGGGTCAACGATCGCGATTGTCTCGAAATCGGGGGATGCAGCGTGCCCCAACTGGTGGAACGCTTCGGCTCGCCCCTGTATATTTTAGACGAGCAGACCTTCAGAACGGCGTGCCGTCGGTACCGAGATGCCGTCACGCGCCACTATCCGGGGGAGGCATTGGTGTTGTATGCGTCGAAAGCGTGGAATTGTCTTGCCGTTTGCGCGATCGCCGCGAGTGAAGGGTTGGGCATCGACGTGGCGAGCGGTGGCGAACTCTACACCGCCATTCAAGCCGGGGTCGATCCGAACCAAATCTACCTGCACGGCAATAACAAATCTCCCGCCGAATTGCGCTTGGCGCTGGAGGTCGGTTGTTACATCGTCGCCGATAACTGGTTCGAACTGCAAACCCTCGCCGACCTGAGCCGCGATCGCGACACGCCCGCTCGCATTTTAATTCGGCTGACCCCCGGCATCGAATGCCACACCCACGAATACATTCGCACCGGACATATCGACAGTAAATTCGGCTTCGATCCCGACCAACTCGACGCCGTCTTTGCCTTCATCGCCGAACGAGACCACCTCGATTGCATCGGCTTGCACGCCCATATCGGCTCTCAGATTTTCGAGTTACAGCCTCACCGCGATCTCGCCGACACCCTGGTGGGATGGCTGCAAGCGGCGACCCGTCACGGTCTGTCCGTCGAGCAGTTAAACGTTGGTGGCGGTCTCGGCATCCGTTACACTGAATCTGACGATCCTCCCAGCATTGACGAGTGGGTCGAGACGGTTTGCGACGCCCTCGCTCGTGCCTGTCACGGGGCGGGAATATCCTTGCCGAAGCTGTTGTGCGAACCCGGACGATCGGCGATCGGCACCGCAGGCGTGACAGCATATACGGTCGGCTCCCGCAAAACCATTCCGGACGTGCGCTCTTATGTTGCCATCGACGGCGGGATGTCGGACAACCCCCGTCCGATTACCTATCAATCGCGCTATCGAGCCGTCGTTGCCAATCGCATGAGCGCCCCGTTTACCGAAACGGTGACCGTTGCTGGCAAGCATTGCGAGTCAGGGGACGTCGCGATCGCGGACGCGCAATTACCTGCCCTCGAACCCGGCGATATCTTCGTCGTCATGGGAACTGGAGCCTACAATTACAGCATGGCTTCGAATTACAATCGCTTGCCTCGTCCGGCAGCTGTTGTGGTTGGGGATGGGGAAGCCAACATTATCTTGCAACGGGAAACCTATCAAGATTTGATTCGGCAAGATCGCTTACCCGAGCGGCTCGTCCGACGGGAGATCGGGACGTAACGAGATGATGAGACGGGAAGATGGGGAAACGACGAGATCGCGATGCCATGGGGGAATCGTCCCGCCTAGGGATTGGATTTCTACCCCCATCCTCTCGAGGCGATCGCCCGGTTAAGCTCATTATCCAGCTATCCCATCGTCAGCGGGGCGGACGGTCGAACGCACCCCAGCTCGTAGGAGCGATCTAGAGGCACAAGGGTAATCCAGATTCTGATGGGATCTCCGCAGCAGCAATGGCTAACAGACCCGAGCTGGACTCAGTCCTTACTGCTTCAGCTATTTCAAGATGCCCAATTTCCGATCGAACTGGGGCAGTTATTTCAAAATGCGCGATCGCTCATCGATGTTGGCTTAGTGGTCACCCTCACCTACGTGGTGTTGGTCATCATCGGCGAACGCCGCACGCTCTGGATGGTGCGGGGATTTATCTTTTTGATGATCGCCGCTGCCGTCAGCGATTACCTGAAGCTAGAATTGTTGAACTTCGTCCTCAACAACCTGACCATCGGATCGGCGGTGGCGATGGCGGTCACCTTGCAGTCGGAGTTTCGGCGATTGCTCGAACAATTGGGGCGCGGCGAAATCGGATCCCTATTTCAATCGAATCGCAGTAGCTTCCCAAAACCCGACAGCGTCACCGACCAAATTGTCGAAGCCGTGAAAGAACTTTCGCAAAATCGCACGGGGGCGTTGTTGATCTTAGAGACGAGCAAGCCGATGGACGAACGAGATTTTTCCGTCCCCGGCGTTCGCTTGAATGCAGAATTATCCAAGGAGTTGTTGCAGACAATTTTTCAGACGAGTACCTTATTGCACGATGGCGCAGTCTTAATCCGCGCCTCCCGCGTTGTCTCGGCGGGGGTGATCTTGCCCTTGTCCGAACGCAGGGCGTCGCGACAGTTAGGCACCCGCCACCGGGCGGCGATGGGCATTACCGAGCGAGTCGAAAATTGCGTGTGCGTCGTGGTTTCAGAAGAAACTGGATCCATTTCCCTCGCCGAACGCGGCGTCCTGAACCGACCTTTGACGAGCAGTAAACTAAAAGAACTACTCGAAGAAAAATTTTCCAACTCGGTCGAACGCGAAGCCGTGGCACCGAATTTGCGAAGTTTGGGTCGAACGTTGAAAATCAAGGGGGGAGCGGCTCTGTCGCGTCTTTTGCGTCTTCCGTCATCGGCTTCTGGGGATAAAAAATGAATGCACAGTCAACGGTCTGGCGAGAACTGCCTACCGATTTAGATCGAGGACGATTGCCCAAACACGTTGCGACCATTATGGATGGCAACGGTCGGTGGGCAAAACGTCGGGGATTGCCCCGGATTATGGGACATCCGCGCGGCGTCGATGCGCTCAGGGAGTTAGTGCGTTGCTGCGACGATTGGGGGATCGAAGCGCTCACGGTGTATGCGTTTTCGACTGAAAATTGGAATCGACCTCGGGAAGAGGTGATCGCGATCATGACCCTGATCGAACAATTCCTGCGGCGGGAGTTGCCCGAAATGATGGAGCGGGATATTCGATTGGAGTTGGTCGGGGATTTGGAGATGCTGCCGCGATCGCTGCAAAATCAGATCGCGCGATCGACCGGGGCGACTCAAAACAACCAGGGAATGAGGTTTCGAGCGGCGGTGAATTACGGGGGACGTCAGGAGATCTTGCGAGCGTGTCGGGCTCTGGCGACCCAGGTGCAGCACGGAGAAATCCAACCGGAACAAATCGATTTGCCTTTGTTCGAACGTCAGTTGTATACGGCGGATACGTGCCACCCGGATCTGTTGATCCGCACCAGCGGCGAGATGCGGATCAGTAATTTTCTCCTGTGGCAAGTGGCGTACTCGGAAATCTACGTGACCGATACGCTGTGGCCGGATTTCGACCGCCAGGAACTGTATCGGGCGCTGTCGGCGTACCAACGGCGCGATCGCCGGTTTGGCAAGGTGAAATAATCACCCTTACGGTCCGGAAAATACGGCGTCTTCAATGTCCTGGCGGCTGAGGGAGTATTGGAAGGAGCGCTGGATCTCGCCGTCGTCCCCTTCCAGGTCGAAATAGCGAACCGTGAGGCGATCTTTGTCTAGGCACAGGTCGGCTTTCCAGCGATCGCGATCGAGCCGCCAGCAGTGCAGTTCGGCGTCATCTTGCTGGCACCCTCGATCGCGCAGCCATTGCTCGATGTCGGGCAGGGGATGGTTGTAGAGTGGGGTGTCGGCAGAAGGTAGGGTCATCTTGACTCGTTTTCGTTTAAGGTTGGGGTTCGATTTGGGGCGCGCGCGCACGGGTCGGCGATGGAACGGAACTGGCAGGCTCGGGCACTTGGGCGGTTGGGATCTCGCCGCTGCCCGCAATGCCCACGGTTTCGAAGGCAGCCTCTCCTCGGGTCAGTCCGATCGCGATCGCCAAGAGGAGACACAATAGAAAGGTTAAGCCCATGATAAACAGGGCGAAAATTTCTCCCGACGACAGGGGGCGATCGCGCGGGTCGAGATAGGCAGAGGAAGAATAATACGGACGCCGGGACGACCGAGATGTGGGTCGGTTGAGTCCGCTTGGCGCTTGAATCACCGACAGGCGAGAATAGCCGATTTGCCAATCGTAGCTGGCTCGCCGCTCCGGGTTGCTCAAGGTGGCATAGGCTTCGTTGAGCTGCTGGAATTTCTCGGTGGCGATATCGGCGGGCAAACTGGTGGTATCGGGATGGTAGCGCTTGCTCAGTTCTCGATACGCCCGGCGAATTTCAATGGCAGAAGCAGAGGGTGCCACCCCCAAGCGAGCGTAGAAGCTGTTCGCCAGTCGGTATCGAGCGGCAATGGCTTGTTGGGTTGTCTTCCAATCCTGACTCACGCGATCCCCCTGCTAATCGTTGTTTAGATATTTTACAGACTTCTGCGGGTTCGATTATTGCATTCGATCGATCGTGCGGTACTGAATCGCTTCGGCGACGTGCTGGGGGCGAATCGCCTCGTCTCCGGCTAAATCGGCGATGGTTCGCGCTACTTTTAACACGCGATCGGTCGCCCGTACCGACAGTCCCAGCTTCCGAATCGCCCCTTCGAGCAGCGATCGCGCCGTATCGTCGAGGACGCACCACTGGCGCAGGTGATGGCTTTGCATATCGGCATTGCAGCGAGCCACGCGATCGCCTCGAAACCGTTGGTTGGCGCGCTCTCGTCCTTGTTTGACCCGCTCCCGGACGGTTTCGGACGGCTCTCCAAAGGACTGCTGGGTAATTTCTTCGGGTTTTAACCGATTCACCGCCACCTGCAAGTCGATGCGATCCATCAACGGTCCCGACAGTTTCGCCCAATACTGCTCTCGCTGGCGCGGCGAACAGGTACACCCTTGAATCGGATCGCCGTAATAGCCGCAGGGACAGGGATTGGTACTGGCAATCAGGGTGAATTGCGCCGGAAACACCGTCGATTGTCGGGTGCGAGAAATCGTGACGCAGCCGTCTTCGAGGGGTTGGCGCAAAAATTCTAGGACATTGCGCTTGAATTCCGTCAGTTCGTCGAGAAACAGGACGCCGCGATGGGACAGAGAAATTTCTCCCGGCTTCGGATAGGTTCCGCCGCCGACGAGAGACGGACCCGAGGCAGAATGGTGGGGAGCGCGAAAGGGGCGATCGCTCACGAGGCTGCCGCGATCCTTGAGCAATCCCGCCACCGAATGAATTTGCGTCACTTCCAGCGCTTCGTCAAACGTCAGGGGCGGTAAAATCCCCGGCAAACGGCGTGCCAGCATGGTTTTGCCGCTCCCCGGCGGACCGACGAAGATCAAATTGTGTCCGCCAGTTGCCGCAATTTCTAGGGCACGTCGCGCGTGAGCCTGACCCTTGACATCTTTTAAATCCGCTGCCAAGGGTTTGGCGGCATTCAATTCGGCTTGGGCGTCGATTTCCACCGGCGCAAACCGTTCCGGCTGGTTCAGCAGTTCGGCGACCTCCGACAAATGGGTGCAACTGTACACCGTCAGTCCTTCTATCACCGCAGCCTCGCGAGCGTTACGCTCCGGGACGATCAACCCCGTCATCCCCAACCGCTGCGCCGCCGCCGCGATCGGCAAAACCCCTGCTACGGGTCGCAAACTGCCATCCAGCGAGACTTCCCCTAAAAACAGGAAATCGCCCAGCAGGTCGCCCCGCACTTGCTCGGACGCCGCCAGAATGCCGACGCTGATGGGCAGGTCGAAGCTCGGTCCCTCTTTACGCAAATCGGCTGGGGTGAGGTTGATAATAATTTTGCGCATCGGGAAGGCAAAGCCCGCATTTTTCAGCGCCGCCTTCACCCGCTCGCGCGACTCTTGCACGGCGGTATCGGGCAATCCTACCACTACAATTCCGGGCAATCCGCCCGATACGTCCACTTCGACGCCGACTTTGAGGGCTTCGATGCCGACGAGGGATGCACTCCAAACTCTGGCAAGCATGGTTCTCTCTCAACGATCGCTAATCCAATTTCCATCGTCCCTTATTATTGACACTGACCCTAGCGCGATCGCTTATGAGTGACTCAGACACAATTTTTAGCAAAATTATTCGTCGCGAAATTCCGGCAGAGATCGTTTACGAAGACGACCGATGCCTGGCTTTCAAAGACATTAACCCCCAAGCCCCCGTTCATATCCTCCTCATTCCCAAACAACCCATCCCTTCCCTCGCCGATGCCACTGCCGAGGATCGCGATCTGCTCGGGCACCTGCTGTTGAGTGCCCAACAGGTCGCCCAACAGGTCGGTCTGTCCGAGGGCTATCGAGTCGTTATCAATACCGGTAACGATGGCGGACAAACGGTGTACCACCTTCACCTGCACATTCTCGGCGGTCGCGGGATGACATGGCCCCCCGGTTGAAGCGATCGCCGCTCTCCCCTTCTCCCCATAGCAGCATCGGGGGGGAGGGTAAACTTTTTGTTGAGATACTTTACAAAACAAAATATATCTGTTAACGTTGGTGATTAAGGTAGAAATTACGCTACCTTCAGTTCAAATCAATTATTGCTGACGCAATCATAATCGACATATGACGACTACCCTGCAACAGCGCCAAAGCGCTAACGCATGGGAGCGGTTCTGCCAGTGGATCG
>CAYQUF010000026.1:25168-35454 GCA_964420595.1 uncultured bacterium | reverse complement strand
GCACGCTGCAATTCGTCGAGGCGATCGAGGACTTCTTGGGAGTGAACGGCGGGATTGACCCCGATAAAGGGCGATCGCACGATGCCTTGAGGATCGATTCAATCGGCTCGCACTACACCCCCAGCCAAATCGAAGATTATGGCTGGAGTACTGTGCGATTCTTTGATAGACCCCTACCCACCGACCCCGATAGTCGGAGAGGGAGACAGTTCCATAGAATCTATTAGGGCAAGCCCTGAGACTTGCCCCAAACGGACTCGATCGCACGGTCAAACAGTTGCGACTACGGGCGATCGCGTAACAGAGCGTTAGCCGGTGCGACCAATGCGTCGGACTTCAAAGTCACGTGCCGCTTGGCATCGAGTGCGATCTTGCCTTCCTGCTGGAGCTTACCCAACAAGCGGGTAATCGTCACCCGACTGCTGCCGATCGCGCTGGCAATGTCCTGATGCGTCAGCCGAATGCTGAGACGAGTGCCATTCTCAGTTTGCTGTCCGAATTCTTGCTTCAGTAAAAGCAACAGATGGCACAAGCGATCCTCGACCCGTCGCTGACCGGCGATCGCCAATAGCGCCTCCGTTTGTCGCAATCGCTGGCTCAATTGCGGCAAAATATGCTGAGATAAGGTCGGCGAAGCCTCAATTTCGGCTTGAGAATACCAGATTAAGTAAACGTCAGATAGTGCTTTTGCTTGATAGCTTTGGAGATAAGTCAGTCCCGAGCCAAACCACATGGCAGGACCGACCCAACCGAGCAAGCCTTCCTCTCCACTGGCGTAAAGCGTACTCAGTTGTACCAAGCCCCGGCAGACTTGCCACGCGCCCTGGGGGACGTTCGGGACGGTTTCTCCCTTGGCATAGACGTGCAATCGACGCTCTGTACCGGCAAGATGTCGATTCGCTTCTAAAATGGCTTGAGTGGGGGAGGGCATGGTCGCAGACACCAGTTAAGGAACCACAGTTACAATAATTTGCGTCCAACTTAAACCACGAAGGTAAAGCTCGGGTAATATTTCAATTACCTCAAGATAAAATTTTGAGGCGATCGCGGGTTAAATTGCACTTTGAAGGCAACTGGCAATTGGAAGGACTGGCTAATCCCGACAATGCTAGAGCGTTTCCTAGGCTCATGAGGTAAGCTCTTTCTTTTACCGGTTGCCTATTGCCCGTTGCCTTCCTCTACTGAGGTATATCTCACGTGACTAATTACTGCTCTAGTGCGGAGGCAAAATCGTGACGATTCAACATCAGCAAGTGCTTTCTCTGCCCGACGCCGAAGCCATGCGTGCGTTTGGGGCAAAACTGGGGCGATCGCTCTCGGCAGGCAGTACGATTTTATTAGAAGGCGATCTCGGGACGGGGAAAACGACCTTCATCCAAGGATTAGGGGAAGGATTGGGAATTGACGAGGCGATCGTCAGTCCGACCTTCACTCTAATTAATGAATATCTCGGCGGTCGCTTACCCCTCTATCATTTCGATCTCTATCGCTTGCAATCGGGGGAAGTCGAAACCCTGCAACCCGAAATTTATTGGGAAGGGGTAGAATTCGAGCCGGGCATTGTGGCGATCGAATGGGCGGATCGCCTCAAGTATTTTCCGGCTAATTTCGTGCGGATTCGCTTGAGTTATGGCGACGCTGACAGCCGTCGAGCTGAAGTAAACTACCATTCATCATCGCTAAGGGATAGATAAATGGCTTTCCGTAGCCCTGAGACTGCAAAACAGCCCCGAACCTCCGGGCCGGTTTACGGCGACCCCAATGAGAGCTTCCCGATCGCTCCCCGATGGAAGTATCCGTCGAATGACAACGCTGTACCGCGCGCGCTCTCGTCAATCCGAATTCGTCGAGATCCACCAAGACCCAATCCGTATCGTAATCCGGCGCGATCGCGGCGAACCAAGAGGGAAGAAGCAGAAACGGACATTGCACCAAAGGTTAAGACTGCATGAATCGTCTAGCTGCGAGTATACTTGAGATTGCCGCGTCCTCGTGGGGAAGAATAAATTTAGGCTCGGATTAGCGAGCGGATCGGCTACATTAACTAATGAATAGAGAATTGACCAATCTCGTGCGTTCGTGGGTCCCGAAACGTTTATGACTCGTAGGCTAGATCGAAAATCCGATCGCAAACCCAAATACGATAGCGAAAATCCCTGGATCGAAGCGCTGAAAACCCTAGGCGTCAGTGCCGTTCTGGCATTTGGCATCCGAGCGTTCGTCGCTGAGGCACGCTATATTCCCTCGGGGTCGATGATGCCGACCCTTCAGATTAACGATCGCCTGATCGTCGATAAAATCGGCTACCGCTTTCAGGAACCGAAACGAGGCGATATTGTCGTCTTCGCACCGACCAAAGTCCTGGAACAGAAAAATTTTCGCGATGCGTTTATCAAGCGCATTATCGGGCTTCCCGGCGATATCGTTGCCGTTCGCCAAGGACGGGTTTACGTGAACGAGCGGCGGCTCAAAGAAGATTATATTGCCGAAGCCCCCGATTACGAGTGGGGTCCGGTTCGGGTGTCAGAAGACAGCTATCTGGTCTTGGGCGACAATCGCAACAACAGCTACGACAGCCATTGTTGGGGCTTCGTCCCGCGCGATCGCATTATCGGTCGGGCGATCGTGCGATTTTGGCCCCTCGATCGGATTGGGGAGTTGGGGGACAAACCGCTTTACGTTCCTGTAGAATCGCGCGACATCGATCCTTCGGCACTTCCGTCGCCACAGACGCAATTGGAAACCGTTAGCGGCGATCGGTGTAGCCAAAACCGTTAACGACCCCTCACCCGTCCGTTGAAGGGGTGAGATAAGCTAGAAGCAGAGAGCTGCAACATAGGGCAGGGGGCGATCGCACATGAGTCAGGACAACCAGGGAGACGATCCCGACAATCTGACGCCCGACTCGGAACGAGAACTCGCCACCCGGATGGGCGCGCTACAGGAGGCGGACAAAACGTTCTACAACCTCATGTCGTTGGAGTTGTGGGCGATCGCCAAAACGATGGACGAGCGAGAACCGGGATTTTGGCTCAAGTACATGAAAAATCGCCAAACGGTGATGAAACAGCACTTGGAGCAAAAGCGAGCGTCATCCCATTCAGATGCGACTCCCCCCGAACGACGCGCGCTTACGCCCTGGCACCAATCTCCCCTGCGACAAAACAACGATGCGCCTTTAGAAGAGTCCACCGACGATCGCGTGTCTTTATTTTCCGAAACCCTAGAGCGGGATTTGCCTCACATTCATCGGGAGGTGAATCGAACCGATTCTCCCGTGGGGACTGACGATTTGGACATAGACATCGAACACGTCGCACCTCACGGGGCAGATGCGCCCGATCCCGACGGAAAATTACTCGAATTCCCAGCCAGCGACGATCTCCCTGCCATTGCGCTGTTGGGATTGCCCCATTTGGTGCGCCAGCCTGCCGTTCGCGGGTTACCCGCCCTCGAAGAAGCGATCGCGGCGCAGGGATGGGTGCGCGTCGCCCTCGATTGCTGGTTGACTTCTCATTATTTAGTGCCGGCGTCCGATCCCGATCGCCCCCCCGTTTTAGTGCAAACCCGCAATGCCATCACCCTAGCGCCAAACCAATGGATTATCTGCCAGTTGGGATTTCGCTGGCGCGATCCGGCGTGGTTTTTGCGGGTGCGGCTGGCAAAATCGCTGCGTGCCTGTTCCGGGTTGAGCGCGACGTGGTACACTGCCGAGAATGCGGGTCAACCGGACAACGAGGTTTCGATTCAACTGAGTTATCAAGGCGATCGCCCGATTTCGCTCCAAGCGGGGCAGCCGTTTTGCCGGTTGGAATTTTATTGTCCCAATCCGCCTCAATCCCGCGACAATGCGCCTGAAGCTGTGGAGCGCCATTCGGAGGAATGTTAGGCAAGCATCGCGCCCATGCTAGAACGCCAGCTTTCGGTTAATCTGGACTGAAGCAGTTGATTTAATCGTTAAAGCTGATGTCTGGATTCTCCGGTTCCTCGATTCCGCAAATTGACGTGCGCGAACTCGCCCAACACCTCGCTAGCGAGTCGGCGAACGCCTTGCAACTGATCGACGTGCGCGAACCGCAAGAAGTGGCGATCGCTCGGGTGGAAGGATTCGACAATTTGCCTTTAAGCCAATCGCAGCAATGGGTCGATAACATTACCGAACGCTTCGATCCCCATGCCGAAACGTTGGTCATGTGCCATCACGGGATGCGATCGGCGCAAATGTGTCAATGGCTGATGGCGCAGGGATTTACCAACGTCAAGAATGTCGCGGGCGGAATCGATGCCTACTCGACGCGCGTCGATTCCAATATTCCGCGTTACTAAGGCGATCGCGAAACGTCTCTCGTTCGGACAGATGGCTCGGTGGGACGACGGGGATGCGAGGCGATCGCCATTCCCTCGATTCCCACACCTGCGATTGACAGCTTTACGCTACATCTGACAGACTGGCACATCTGCTATCCTGTTAAGGATTAAATTCTTATTTTTAAGCGGGGTTATTCAATCTTGCTTTGGCTCGCATGGAAGTGAAACTCAATCGTCGGCAACAACACATCCTGTGGGCAACGGTACGTCACTATGTTGCCACCGCCGAACCCGTGGGGTCGAAATCTCTGGTTGAAGAATTCAACCTGAAAGTCAGTCCCGCCACCATTCGCGCCAGTATGGGCGTGTTGGAGAAGGTCGGACTACTCTATCAGCCCCATACCTCCGCCGGACGGGTTCCCTCGGATTCGGGCTATCGCCTGTATGTCGATCGCCTGATGACGCCGTCTGAAGCCCTCGCCACTCAGGTCGATCGCTTGCTCGGCGAAACTTTGGGCGAGGAAAATTGCAGTTTGGAAGCGCTGATCCAAGGGGCGGCTCAACTGCTGGCTAACCTCAGCGGTTACATTACCCTGATTACCCTACCGCAAACTGGGCGCGATCGCCTGCATCACGTGCAATTCGTCCCCATCGACGCGGCGCGGGTGATGTTAATTGTGGTGACGGATGCTTACCAAACTCACTCGACGATTGCCCAACTGTCGCAATTGAGCGATCGCGACGGGTCGGACGAAGAGGCGGCTTTAGATCCCGAACGGCTCGAACGGGAATTGCAAATTCTCTCGAACTTTCTCAACGCTCAACTGCGCGGAAAGGCACTTTCGGACATTCCCGAACTCGACTGGAGCGAACTCGATCGCCAATTTCAAAGCTACGCCGACGCCCTGCGCCAGCTCTTGTCGGATTTAACCCGTCGCCTTCAGGGACCGTCTTATACGGGGATTTTAACCAGCGGATTGGCGGAATTGCTGCGACAGCCGGAGTTTACGGAATTGTCGCAGGTACAGACTCTGATTCAATTGCTCGAAGACGATCGCGAACTGTTGTGGCCCCTGCTAGTGGAAACGCTACCGAGCGATCCGTCTCGCCAAGATACGCTGCGCGGTCGCGTCGATTTCCCCGTCAATGTCCGCATTGGTTCGGAAAATCCGCTAGAGCCGATTCGCGCTTGCACGCTGATTTCGACGACCTACAATCGCGGTTCGATTCCGGTGGGAAGCGTGGGAATTTTGGGGCCGACTCGGATGGTGTACGAAAATGCGATCGCGATGGTAAAAGCGACGGCGGATTATTTGTCGGAGGCGATGGCGCAATCGGCGTAGGAATTCGGCAATAGGAAAGCGTGTTTGAGTCATGAAAGTAATGGTTCTAGCTTTCTATTTCCCGTTGGATAAAACTTGATAAATTTCGAGTCAAAGCAATTTCAAGTATGATGAAACCAAATCGTTTATTTTGGGTCATTTGGGCAGGATTTATTGCCTATGCCTTTTTACTCGCACCGCCCGATCGCCCGGATACCGTCGAATTAATTCGCAATTTATCCATCGGGAATTGGGATGAAATCAATCCGATTATTATCGCTTTGTTTAATTTAATGGGAATCTGGCCGATCGCCTATGCTTGTATGGTTTTAATCGACGGGCGTTCGCGCAGCGTGTCCCGTAGGGACGTATCGCAAAAAATTCCTGCCTGGCCGTTCGCGCTGGTTTCCTTTGGCGTCGGGGCATTCGCCTTAATGCCTTACCTGGCATTGCGCCAACCGAGTTCCACATTTCCGGGGTCGAAAAATGCTTTGTTGAAGGTACTCGACTCTCGCATTCTCGGTGTGTTATTAACCCTTGCTTCGGCAGTTCTCGTCTTTTACGGCTTGCAAGGCGGCGACTGGGGCAATTTTATCGCTCAATGGCAAAACAGCCGATTCATTCACGTCATGAGCTTGGATTTTTGCTTGCTCTGGCTGTTATTTCCCGCCCTGCTCGGCGACGATATGGCACGGCGCGGGATCGACAATCCCGTCGCATTTTGGGTCGTTTCCCTTATTCCTTTATTTGGGGCATTAATTTATTTAAGCTGGCGCAAACCGCTTCCCGAGGAAGAAACAACCGAACTATCGGGCGAACCCGCCTCGGGATAGGTAATTCAGTTACCCGTCACCAGTGACCAATTCTCCCTATCTCCCTATTGCCTCAATCACAACTGCCGCATCACTTCGGGCAATAAATGTCCTGGTAGCATAGAAAAGGCTTTATTTTGCCCTTGAATGCCGCCGCGATCGTAGAGGGTGCGAATCACCTGCAACACGAAACTCAACGCCGTCTGATAGCGATCGCCCTGCTGCCAACCTTCCAAGGCTTTGAGATGGTGGTGTAGGGATGCTTCTAAATGTTCGAGCAGCGCTGCATTATCCCTCGGTTCGCACGGGGGAGTGACGAGTTGATAGTGCGCCAATCCCAAATTATTGTGCGCCGCGCAAACGTCAAACGCCAGCGGTGCGGAATTGGGATCCGATCGCAATTGTTCCGCCAATTGGATTGCCGTTTCGTACGCCGCGATCGCCTGTTGCAAAAACTCGGCACGCGCCTCGGCTCGATCTCGCTCGCGATCGGCTAAATGCCAGTATGCCGTCCCTAAGTTGTTCTGAGTCGCCGCACAAGCGGCGGGAGCGGTGTCGGGGGTACGATACATCAAGGCGCTGCGGTAGGCGCTAATTGCCAGCAACAGGCGATCCTCCCTCGGGTCGTGTTGGGCTAAATTCCAATACGCCGTGCCCAAGTTATTCTGCAACATGGCAAAATTGAGGGCGTGGCTGGGATTGGCGTCGAGATCTTCAATGGCGATCGCGCCGAGGGCTTCGTTGTACGCCTCGATCGCCCGTTGCAAATGGTCGGTGGGATCGCGATATTGCGCCAAATTCCAATGCGCCGTACCCAAATTGTTTTGAGTGGCGACAAACGCCTGGGGATCGATATCGGCGCGACGGTAGGGAAGTGCGGCTTCAAAGGCTTCGATCGATCGCGCTAAATTGTCCGCCCCATCGCGATAGCGCCCGCGCTCCCCGTAAACTGCCCCCAGATTATTCTGAATCATGGCGTGGGATTGGGGGGATGCTGCGGCGGGAGTGAGGTCTAAGGCATCGCGGTAAGCGGCGATCGCGCGATCGAAGCAAGCGATCTTCTCCTCCGCCGTTTCTTGCGACCGCGAAGACATCCAATAGAGCGTCCCCACATCGTTGAGAATCGCCGGTCTGCGATCGCAATCCGCTGTCATGCAATCGAGGGCAAATTCGTAGGCGAGAATGGCGACGCGCAGGTAAGGAAACGAAGAGTTCCCTTGTTCGATAAGATCGCGATAGAAATCGCCCAATCGCTGGTATTCTTCGGCGAGATCGGCAGCCACCGCACCATTGCCGTGGAGCCGATCCAATTGCATCAGGTGCGATCGCGCCTCGGGTTCTCCCGTCGCCGTCACTCCATCTGCCAACTCCGGGTTCAAGTGTTGGAACGAAGCCACCACAGGCGGGGGGTCGCTCAAGCCACCTCCGACCGCAGAAATGTATTCAAACACCTCAGCGTCCGATTTGGCATTAAAATCGAGTTCGGATTCGACGGATCCGGCTTCGATCGGGAGAGGGCGATCGCGCGTCCAATCCAACGGGAAGTCGGTACTCTCCCCCGGCAAGACAATATCGTCGGCGATCGCTTCGGTGTCTTCCCTCGGATAAACGCGATCGTCTCTCTGGGTAAATTGTCTCCCAAACTCCTCCGCCGTCTCGGTTTCCACAATAGGCGTCGGTTCGCCGATAAATTCAAACAGCCGGGTGCAATGCTGCCAAAATTCCGGTGCCGATTGTTGGATCGAATTCAACCACGGTCGGGGCACCCACAGCAACACGCTGGAAACTGCCGCAACGGGATGGCGCGGGAGTTGGCGCAGGTAGCTGAGAAATCGCCACTGCACCGTTGCCGATTGGCGGGTGAGGCGTTCGACCCCGATAATTTGAAAGCCCAAGCCCTCCATTGCCGAACGATGGCGTTTTTGAGCCGCATAACGCCGGACTCGTTGTTCGATCGCCATTAACGGATTGGGATCGTTCGCCGCGAGGGAGAAACTGAAAAACGTGGGACTGTCCAACCCCGACGGCGTCCCCGGTGGCGTGGCAGCGGATTGGCGCAATTCGGCGTGCAATCGTGCCGCCAAGCGATCGCGCAGGGAGCGATCGTCGCAGACTGCAATAAAAATCTGACGGCGCAGACCGAGTTCGAGGGCGAGTTTGAGGCGTTGATAGATCTGACGATTCCAGCCCAAGCTTTCTTGGGAAACGACCTCGCACGCCGCTATACTAGCAGGGGAATAATCGGCGAGTTGCACGGACAAATACCTCGACCACAGCGCACGGGCGGTTGAAGCACCGTCCCGATTTCAGTATTATTTTTCGCTTGCTCCCGCTCAGTTCAGGAAATAAGCCACCCTTGCCATTATTCCCTTTGCTACGAATCGAGTCACCATCGATGAGTAAATCCGTCCGAGAAGGACCATCAGACATCTACCGATCCTTTCAGCGCGTTTTAGTCGCTCAAAATCGAACGAATGCAGCCTTAGAGGTTGCCGAACAAGGTCGCGCCCATACGTTTGCCGAATTGCTCTCGACTCGTTTGGCAATTGACATTCCCAACCAACCCACTTCTGCACCGCCGGGGATCGATCGCATTGCCAAAATTGCCCGGTCGCTTCCGGCAACGCTGGTCAGTTATTCTCTGCTTTACGACGACGATCGCTCTCATTGGCTCGGACGTCTGAGTTTCGGGCGGGAGCAGCCGTACATTCACGCTAGCATACTCTACATTTGGGCGATCCAGCCGACAGGCGAGATCGGATTTCGATCGGTCGATTTGCGCCAATTGTGGCAAACACAGCGGCTGTCGCTGGCTGGGTTAGTGCGCGGTACTCGCGATTGTTTGAACTCGAGCAAGAATTGCGCGTCGGGATCGCCCGAAGCCTATCTCGAACAGTTGTATGGATTTTTAATCGAGCCGATCGCCGATTTGTTGCCTGACAATCCCCAAGATAAACTGATTGTTATTCCCCAGGATTTTTTATTTTTGGTGCCGTTTGCCGCGCTGAAACAACCGTCGGGCGAATTTGTTCTCGATCGCCATACCCTCGCGATCGCTCCTTCGATTCAAGCGTTAGAATTATTTGCCGATCGCGAAGCGTGTCCCGTAGGGACGTATCGCGAGGTTGCCGATACTCGCACGGATCGAATGCTGGCGGTGGGCAATCCGACGATGGTGAAAATTCGCCCCAATTTTGGCGAGCCGCCCCAACCCCTCCCCGATTTGCCCCAGTCGCAGCAGGAAGCCGAAGCCATTGCGAAGTTGTTCGCCACGCAAGCGATGACGGGCGATCGGGCGACAAAAGCCGAAATTTTAGCGAAAATGCCCGAGGCGCGCTGGATTCACTTGGCAACCCACGGCTTTCTCAGCGATGTCGAAGGCATTCCCTGCGCGATCGCCCTGGCACCGGCGGGAAGTCAGGAAAGCGGCTTGCTGACGGCGCGCGAGTTGTTTGGCTTGCGATTGAATGCCGAACTGGCAGTCCTCAGCGGCTGCGATACCGGAAAAGGCGACCTCTGGGGGGATGGCGTCGTCGGTCTGATTCGGGGATTTATGGCGGCGGGAGTCCCGAACGTGATGCTGTCGCTGTGGTCGATCCAATCGGAGGCAAAAACGGGCTTGATGCTCGAATTTTACCGGCAATTGCGACAGCACGGGGACATGGCGCGGGCGTTGCGCGGGGCGATGCTGGCAATGCGGGAGCAATTTCCCCATCCCCGCGATTGGGCGGCGTTTGCGTTGAGCGAGGCGAAGCAATGATTCCAGCGTGGCTGACGATCGCGATGGTAACGGTTTTAGCCGGTGGCGGGATTACTATTGCCCTATATTCTCTGGAGTCCCATC
>CAYQUF010000026.1:16802-25068 GCA_964420595.1 uncultured bacterium | reverse complement strand
ACGGTTTTAGCCGGTGGCGGGATTACTATTGCCCTATATTCTCTGGAGTCCCATCGGGACGTATACTACCTGGGCAATGATTTCTTTCAACCCAGCCGACCGAGAGCGCATGAATCCAACTGTTTCGACTCTCCATTTAGCCACCCTTGCCTCGGGCGATCGCCTCTCGCTGCAAGTCTATCAATTTAAGGGGGCAAAACCGGGCAAGAAAGCCTACGTACAAGCCAACTTACATGGCGCTGAAATTGCCGGGAATGCCGTTATTGCCGAATTTTTGAACTTTTTAACCCAACTCGACGCCACGCAGCTTGCAGGGGAAATTTGGTTGGTTCCCGTTTGCAATCCGATGGGGGTCAACCAGCGATCGCACCAGTTTTCTACCGGACGTTACAATCCCTACGACGGCAAAGATTGGAATCGAATTTTTTGGGATTACGAAGCAGCGGGGGACGACATTGCCGCCTTTGCCCGATCCCAACTCGATCTCGATCCGGCGACGATTGAAGCGAACTATCGCCAAAAGATTTTAGATCGATTTCGCCAACTGGGCGATCGGGTGAATTCCCCTCGGGGAGTCTCGTTTTCCGAGCGCTATCGCTATCGGTTGCAATCGCTGTGTTTGGATGCGAACTACGTTATCGACCTGCACAGCAGCACCAATCGGGCGATCGACTATCTCTATTGTTTTCGCGAACGGGAAGAGAGTGCCAAGGCGTGGCGGTTCGATTACGGCATATTAATGAACGAATACGACGGCGATGCGTTTGACGAGGCATTTTTAAAACCCTGGCTGGCGTTGGAGGAGGCGTTAGCCGAGTTGGGCAAACCCACCCGCTTTGAGGTGGAATCGTGGACGCTCGAACTCGGAACCGGGATGACCGTGCAACCGGATTCGGTGGCTCGCGGGGTGCGGGGGTTGAAAAATTATTTAGTCAGTCGGGGGATGTTAGAGATTCCCGATTTTGCCGTCACGCAACAGGCGATCGCCCTCGTCCCCAAAGATCGAGTGCAACGCTACTATGCGCCTACGGGGGGAATTCTGCAATGGCACTCCGACTTGGGAGAATCTGTCGAATCGGGTCAATTGCTCTATCAGATGCTCGGGTTCGATAAAACGGCAAATCACCCGACTCAGACGGCGGTTCGGGCGGAGAATTCGGGCATGATTTTCGATATCTCGACCAATCAATCGGCAAATGAGGGCGAATACGTTCTCGGTATCCTTCCTAACATTTAGCGATCGCCTGGGAGCAAAAAACTATTGCGCGATCGCCCGTTTTGGTTCGTTGTTCTCTTGCAAGCGGATATGATGAAAGCATAGAGTTTATTCGTAATCTGCGAATCTTTTTTTATGAACTCTGTTTATAACATCTTGTCTCAATCGCCCATCGAGATGGCGAGCGATCGCGGGCGAGTCCTGCAAATGTTCGTTCGCCAGCCGACGCCGTTCATCGCTCAAAACTTAGAGCGGGTTTTACCCGATTGGAATTTACCCATCGCTTGGGTGGTTCTGGTGTTGCAAGAGGCTCGATTTCCCTTGGAAGATACGAGTTCGCACGTGGAGCGGGAAAAAGATCGCCTGCGCGAAAAATTCATGCGATTCGGGTTTCAAGTGGCATTTGACTTGCGCGATCGCGGTTGGCTGACCGATTTAATCGATCCCCGTACGGGCTATCCTTTACTCTCTCGTCCCGGCGAAATCCGTCACGACGATGCGGCGGTGGTTCGCACCATGCTCGATTTCCCGGTCAAGACCAATCGCTGTCGCGTGTTAATTCATCCCGATTGGGGAACGGCAATTTATCCGGCGACTTTGATTACTTCGGCAACTCCCGATGCGATCGGACCCTTGCTCGAAAGTGTGGCTCGACAGCACGGTTGGCACGATCTCGCTAAGGTGGGAGATTTGTCCAGTTAACCTCACCTCGCGATCGGTTTTGAAGTAGGCTTGATGCCGACCGAGGCGATCGTTATACGAAATTTGTCTCGAATCTTGGTATTTTAAATTAAAATATTGCAGATTAAAGTAGTTTAAAATTTATAAAAAATAAACAAATTTAAGATTTGCGTATCTACAGAAAATCTTGCAGCGTTTTTGTATAATTTAAATCCCATCAAAATCTTTCTATATCATCGGAAGGCGGGCATTGCGAGTTTGCAGTGGACCGGCACAATTTCAACTCGATCGGCAATTCCCACCCGACAAATGGGGTTCAATTGAGAGCCAAGTGATTAGCCGGATTCCATCTCACAATCGAGTGAAATCGCTGTCATGCCCTACCCACTCTGTGCTGGCGATCGCGACAGACAGTTTTGAGCTTGAAATGAGGGCGAACAACAGGAATTGTCCGCCCCGAGAATTTATTGTAACTGTTCGGTCAACTGAGCCTTCGCCGCATCTAAGGCTTCAGCTAACTTTTCCGGTTGGCGTCCGCCAGCTTGCGCCAGGTTGGGACGACCGCCGCCGCCACCGCCGCAGAGTTTGGCAATTCCGCCGATAAATTTACCGGCTTGCAAGCCTTTGTCGTTGACTTCTTGGCTAAACGCCGCTACCAAACTGACTTTTTCTGGCGTGGGAACCGACCCCAACACCACCGCACTCGCACCGAGTTTTTGCTGCAAGCGTTCGGCGGCGGTTTTGAGGGAGTTGGGGTCTGCGCCTTCCATTTGCGCCACCAACACTTTCACCTCGCCAACGGCTTCGGCTTCTGAGAGCAATCGATCGGATTTGGCGAGTGCGAGTTCGGCTTTGAGACCCTCGAGTTGCTTCTGAGTCGATTTGAGTTCGTCTTGCAGGCTGGTGATGCGATCGGGAATTTCATCGGGTTTGACTTTAAACCGATCGCTCAAATCTTTCACCACGCGATCGCGCAGGTTGAGGTAATCCAACACCGCCGGTCCCGCAACGGCTTCGATGCGGCGGATTCCGGAGGCGACCCCGGTTTCGGCGATAATTTTGAACGCGCCAATTTCGGCGGTATTGTTGACGTGGGTTCCGCCGCACAATTCCATCGAGACGCCGGGGAAGTCGAGGACGCGCACTTCGTCGCTGTATTTTTCGCCGAACATGGCGATCGCGCCTTTAGCTTTGGCTTCGTCTAATGGCATAATCGAGGTTTGAGCCCCGTGTGCTTCGGCGATCCAGGTGTTGATTTGGTCTTCGACTTGTTGTAACTCTTCTGGGGTTAAGGCGCGGGGACAGTTAAAGTCGAACCGGAGGCGATCGAACGCCACTAGCGATCCCGCCTGGGAAATCGAGTCGTCTACGATCTTCTTTAACGCCGCTTGCAACAGGTGGGTGGCGCTATGATTGGCTTGAGCGCGACGGCGACAGGCGCGATCGATTTGCGCGGTGACGCGATCGCCGCTTTTCAGGGTTCCCCGTTCCACGCGACCGAAGTGAACGAAGATTTCCCCTTCTTTCTGCACGTCTTCGATGCGAACCAGCACGTCCTCGCCGCTGAGATAGCCGCGATCGCCAATTTGTCCCCCCGATTCGGCGTAAAATGGGGTTCGATCGAGCACCACCTGCACCTGCGATCCGGCGTCTGCGGTTTCGACGGATTTCCCTTCCGCGAGCAAGGCTTCCACTTTCGAGGTCGATTGCGGTTCGGTATAGCCGAGAAATGCTGTCGAATGGACGCGCTCGGCGAGTTTGTCCAAGCTTCCTTGAACCGTGAGGTCGATGGTTTCGTGGGAGGCTTGCGATCGCTGTCGCTGTTGTTCCATCGCCGCCTCGAATCCGGCTAAATCCACGTCGAGTCCGTGTTCTTCGGCAATTTCTTGGGTCAGTTCCAGCGGGAAACCATAGGTGTCGTAGAGGACAAACGCATCCCGTCCGTCGATTTGTTTCGGCTGTTTCGCCAAAATCTCGTCGAGCAGTTTTTCGCCGCGTTCGAGGGTTTCGAGGAAGCGCGATTCTTCCCGTTCCAGTTCCGATTTAATTGCCGTTTCTCGCTCGCGCAGGTTGGGATAGGCGTCCTCAGACAGGGCGATCGCCGTTTCCGCCACTTTTGAGGTAAACTCGCCTTCGATGCCGATTAAGCGTCCGTGACGTACCACTCGTCGGATTAATCGACGCAGGACGTACCCTCTGCCGATGTTGGAGGAAATCACGCCGTCGGCGATCAGGTGAACCACGGCGCGAACGTGGTCGCCAATCACTTTTAGCGAGACTTTGGTCTTGTCGTCGGCTTTGGCGTAATCGAGTTTGGCAATTTCCGCCGCTGTTTTGATAATCGGGAAAATCAGGTCGGTTTCGTAGTTGTTGGGGACTTGTTGCAGGATTTGCGCCATCCGTTCGAGTCCCAATCCGGTGTCGATGTTCTGATTTTGCAAGGGGGTCATGTTCCCCTCGCTATCCCGGTTGTATTGCATGAACACGAGATTGTAGAACTCGATGAAGCGGGTGTCGTCTTCGAGGTCGAGGTTGTCGTCTCCCCGTTCGGGATGGAAGTCGTAGTAGAGTTCCGAACACGGACCGCAAGGACCGGTGGGTCCAGACGCCCAAAAGTTGTCTTTTTCTCCCATGCGGAGGATGCGGTGTGGCGGAATCCCGATTTTGTCGCGCCAGATGTTAAAGGCTTCGTCGTCGTCGCGGAATACGCTGACGACAATGCGATCGGGAGGTAAACCGTAGGCTTCGGTGGACAGCTCCCACGACCAGGCGATCGCTTCTTCTTTAAAATAATCGCCAAAGCTAAAATTCCCCAACATCTCGAAAAACGTGTGGTGTCTGGCGGTGCGTCCCACGTTCTCGATGTCGTTGGTGCGGATGCATTTTTGCGATGTGGTGGCGCGGTTGTAGGGTGCCGATCGCTGTCCGAGGAAAATCGGTTTAAATGGAAGCATTCCCGCGATCGTCAGCAGTACCGTCGGATCTTCCGGGATGAGGGACGCACTGGGTAGGATTTGATGACCCCGCTGTGCGAAAAAGTCGAGAAATTTCTGTCGGATTTCAGAACCGCTGAGGAACTGGGGACGTGGCATAGTAACTCGTTGACGTAGACTCTGCAATGTATTACTTATTGTGACATTCTGCGCGAGTTCCGTTGCAATGAATCGGATCGGGGAATTCGACTTTCCGCGCTTGGGGTTAACGGCGCGATCGCTGTTGGTAAGCCAGATAAACTGCTTCGAGAAAGACTTGAGCGGTTTCGCCTTGGGGAATGTCGTCTAAATCCAGTTTATCGAGTAGCGGTTCGGCGAGGGAGCGAGCCACCGTTAATTTTGCCGTGTTGGTCAGGGTGGGACGCCGTTGCAGGTAGGCGCGCACGGTCGCAAAATCGTCGGGAAGCACTTCAGACAGGTCGGTTTGCTGCTGGAGGTCTTCTGCAATGGCTTCGGCGCGATCGCTCAGTTGCAATGCAGCGCGATCGGATTGTTGCTCTTGAACCACGACCGTTCCCGCTACCCAATCCCCGAGGCGTTTCTCCCGCCGAGTCAGGGCGATCGCGAAGGCTCCGATGAAGCAAAAGTCGTCCACCGGACGCAGGAGCGATCGCAAGGTGGCTTGCACCAAACCCACGGGTTTGCCATCTTCGCAGATAACCCGGATTTTAGCATATCGCTTGCCCGGACTCTGCCCCTGCCACACGGTTTCAAAGAAGACGAAGTAACCGACATAAAGGCAGAAAAAAATTAGCAGGAAAATGGCAGACAGCCACAGTTCGATGGTTTCGGTATCCCCTGCGATCGCGGTAACAAAATCGACAATTGCGACTCGAAAGAAGGTCGCGACCAGGCTCGCCAGGGTTAGGAGCAACCACCAAATTGTATAATCGAGCATCACGGCTAAGGCGCGACTACCAATGCCTGCTAAGGTATATTCAATTTCAACGCTTTCGGGGGTTTGAAGCGTAATTCGGTTGAATAGGGGCATGGCAGGTTGAGTTTTGGAAACAATATGCCAATTTTCGCGTTAGGATTTTGAATCTTTAATTTCCAAATCGATTCCTTCGCGGCGACTGCGAAGATCGTAATAAATGACCGCTTTAATCGATTGCCACAGCGGAATAACGAATATATTAATCAGTCCAAATAAAATAATGGAAACGATAACAGAAGCTCCAGCGGTCAACACAGTTTGAAAAAGCGCCGTGGCGTCTGTAGTCTCTATCCCAGCTATTCCCCCTACTGTTGAAATTAACGCGAACAAGATGGGCAGTGCGGCAATAATATATAGCGGAAGCGTGATTAATGTTGTAATAATAACGATGCCTTGAATGCGCCAAACCGATCCCGATGCTAAATTCCAACTTCGAGAGATCGCGCCCGGACTGTTAACATTTTCTTCAATCGCCAAAGGAACTTCAGGGATAAATAAGTGGGAATAAAACCATAGGTAAATAACAAAAAATGCAATATTGATGATAAAATTTAAAATCAAAAATATAGCCCCTTGAACGGCATTAGAAACTGCAAGTGTTACAACCGATTGCGCGATACTCAATCCAATATTGATAACAAACAAGAGCAAACCAACGAGAATTTGCATCCACAACAACGACCACATTCGAGGCATCACCAATCCGCGCGCCTCAGAAACGGCTTCGGGACGATCGCTCAGGTGTCTGAATGCCAATCGCGAAATTAGAGCCGTATTTGCCAGAGATTTTGCCATGCCGTAGATCCAGATAATAATCCCGACGAGAACGCCAAGTACGATCGCCGAAGTATTACCTTCCGTTGCGGTTGCAACTGTCGCGATCGCGCCGACAAAAACGAGCAAAGGAACGAATGCCCATAAAACGGAAATAAAGGCAATGCCAAAATAGGAACCGAGGCGATCGCGATACAACCGAAAACCGGCACTGACGACGTTCCCGATTGTGAGCGGATCGGAACTTCTTAGAGACATAATTTAAAATTGCTTCAGAATGCGTCGAATTGATATCACCGCTATATTAAACTAGGTTAAACCCGATTGTCAGATGAAGTTTTATGAATATCCGACGGTGGATCGCGCGCCGGGAAACCAAATGGCAGTGTTTGGAAGCATTATTACAACGGGTGGACAAGAGGGGACTCAAATCGCTCCAAGCCAGTGAAATTCGCGAGTTGGCGAGCTTGTATCGGTCGGTTTCGGCGGATTTGGCGCGTGCGAGGACTCAGAATGTTGGCGAAACGCTCGTTCTCGACTTGCAACGGCTGGCTTCTCGCAGTTACGCGCAAATTTATCGCGGATCGCGCCGTCAGGAGTGGGGAAAGGCGTGGGAATTCTATCGTTGGGAATTTCCGGCGATCGCGCGCGAAACTTGGGGATATACGGCGATCGCGACGGCAATTTTTCTATTATCAGTTTTAATTGCGTGGTGGTTTGCGTGGCAAGATCCGACGTTTATGTCATTATTAGTTCCCGATCGCCTGATCGAACAAGTGCGCGATCGCCAGGAGTTATGGATGGGGTCGATTGTCGGGGTCGAACCGCTGGCGTCGAGTCAAATTGCGGTGAACAATTTACAGGTGTCGTTTGCGGTGGTGGCGGGTGGAATTACGGCGGGAATTTATACGGTTTGGATTTTAGCGATCAATGGCTTGCATATCGGCGCGATCGCGACATTGGTGGGGCAAAATAATTTAGCGTATCCGTTTTGGGCGTTTGTGTTTCCCCACGGTGCGTTGGAGTTACCGGCAATTTTTCTAGCAGGGGGTGCGGGATTGTTGATTGCGCGAGCGATCGTGTTTCCGGGACGCTATCGTCGGACGGATGCGCTGAAATTTTACGGCACGAAGGCGGCGAAACTCGTGTTTGGAATTGTGCCAATTTTGTTGATTGCGGGGGCGATCGAGGGCTTTTTCTCGCCGAATCCGTATATTGCCGATGCGTTAAAGTATGGCGTTGGGATTGCGTTATTTTTTGGATTTATGAGTTATTGCAGCAATCGTTAGTTCTTGATTTTGAGTTGTACGATCTATGGTAGAAAAGGACAATTGAAAATACCAAACTCCATGACACTGACTCGCGAAACCCGAGAGCAAATTATCCAGCAGGTACAACAGGCTCGAAATCGGCGTTACCCACGCTACAACTTCTGAAATTATTTAAAAACGCAATCGTCCAATACGAATTAATTGAAATCCTGCCAACAACGCCAATAAAGAGACAGTAAACGTCCACAAACTCGTCGGTTTCACGATTAAACCGCCACTAATAAAAGCAAGGATAATTCCAAAGACAATAAATATACCTCCCGTCCATCCAGTCTCGCGTTTGAAAAATATTAACGAGATAACTCCAATCGCGATCGCCAAGACTGACGCCGCC
>CAYQUF010000026.1:1542-16702 GCA_964420595.1 uncultured bacterium | reverse complement strand
TTTGAAAAATATTAACGAGATAACTCCAATCGCGATCGCCAAGACTGACGCCGCCAAAGTACGGTGACGTTTCGGTCGTAAAGATAATGTTTTGACCGAGAAAGTACAGTCCGACAAGTACCAAAAGTATCCCAATAACTTTATTAAAAATTCTCATCGTTCTAACCGCCTACCACTCAAATCCGATTGCGTGCCTTCAACTGCAAATAACGATTCACCGCTTCCTCGCTAACGCGATCCGCAGGAGCATCCAAGACCAGCACGCCCTTTTGTTTGAGTTGAGAAAAGGCTAACTTACGTTGGTCGAGTAAGTCAATCGCCACGGCACGCTCGTAAGCTTTCGACACGTCATCGGTTGGCGTCTGGGCGATCGCGTCTACTTGAGGATCGCGCAAGGCAATGCAAAACGGCAAATACCGGGGAGTCAAGTGCATCAAGGCGGCGAGCAGTTCCGCTGAAGCCGTAGCGTCTACAATATCGGTAATCACCACCACCAGCGATCGCCGGGTTTGTTGTTTGACTAACTTCGTCACCGCTCCCATATAATCGGGTTCCAATAAAACTGGCTGGATTGGCGTGAGGCGTTCGAGTAAATGCGTCAGTTGGTGTTGTCCTCGTTCTGGCGGTATCCACGCCACCACATCGCGATCGAAGACGCTGATCCCCACGCGATCGCCCCGGTTCAAACCCGCCACAGCCAGCGATAGGGCGGTATTCAGTCCCCAGTCGAACCGTTTCAACCCCCGCACCCGCGCTGTCATCAACCGACCGCGATCGAGTAAGATCGTCAGCGTTTGTTCCCGTTCTGGCTCTAATTCCCTGACTTGAAGCGGCATTCGCCTGGAATTTCCTAACCGCCGTGCCGTGGCTTTCCAGTCGATCAGACGGGGATCGTCGCCGCGAGCGTATTCGCGCAATTCCGCGAATTCCGTTCCCATTCCACCGCGTCGGGATTGGCGCATATTTCCGGTCAGTTGCAGGGTGAGGCGAATTGAGAGCGATCGCAGTCCGATTAAATCGGGATAGACGGCGACGGTTTGCGCTCGGTCGATGCTCCACTCGTGCCATGCTAACCCCCAATTGCCCAATTGTCGCACTCGAATGTCTCCCCAGCGAAACTCGCCTCGGTTGGGAGGATTGACGGTGTAGGTCAGCGTTTTCTGGGTGCGGGGAGGGAGCGTTACCCGCAGTTGGGACGGGGAGACGTTAAAATCGAGGGGATAGTCGTCGCGCACGAGCAATTGAGCCGCACGATCGCCCGATTCGATGGAGAGTGCGACCGGATTGTCCCGTCCGATGGAGAGTTTGGGGAGGGGCGATCGCTCAATTTTGACGCGATGTTGGCGGACGTTCCAACGATCGATAATTGCGAGTAACAGGACAATCGCGTTGAATAATCCCGTGACTGTCACGCCAGTTTGTCGGTTGAATCCAATCGCTAACAGGGGAGCGATCGCTATTCCCAATCCCAATAAAAAATAAACTCGCCACGAAGGAATCATTAGTTTTGTTCTACAACGACAACAATTTTTTAACGGGGAACGGCGACGCGATCGAGTAACGAGTTTACCGAATCTTTAACTTCCACACCATCGAGTTGCGCTTCGGGTCTAAGAATTAATCGATGGCGCAACAGGGGCAATCCCACCGCTTTAATGTCATCTGGCGTCACGTAATCCCGTCCGTCGAGCCAAGCTTGAGCTTTGCTGGCGTGCATCCAAGCAATACTCGATCGCGGCGATGCGCCTAACGCTAAGTCGGAATGCTGGCGCGATTGTCGGATTAATTCTAAGAGATAATCGACGACTTTCTCGGCGATTTGAACCGATTGCACTCGCGATCGCGCTTGTAAAATTTCCTCGACCGTGGCAATGGGTTCGACTTGCTCTAATTGCAATCTTTTCGAGGACAGTCCGGCTTGGCTGTCGAGTAACATTTGCTTTTCTGCTTGCGAGTCGGGATAGTCGATAACCAGTTTGAATAAAAACCGATCTAACTGCGCTTCCGGGAGGGGGTACGTGCCTTCAAATTCTAGCGGGTTTTGGGTGGCGAGAACCCAAAATAAATCCGGTAGTGCCAGGCGATCGCCATCGATGGTGACTTGCCGTTCTTCCATGGCTTCGAGCAGAGCCGATTGGGTTTTGGGCGGCGTGCGATTGATTTCGTCGGCGAGTAAAATTTCGGTAAAAACCGGTCCTTTTTTGAGGGTGAATTGACTGCTGTTGAGATCGAAAATATTCGTTCCCAAAACATCCGACGGTAAGATGTCGGGAGTGAGTTGGATGCGGCGAAAATCGGCGCGGATGAGTTGGGCGATCGCCCTAGCGAGGAGGGTTTTACCCGTACCGGGAACGCCTTCTAAAATAACGTGACCGCCAGTTAGCAATGCCACGAGTAACTGTCGCACGATCGCCGATTGTCCGACAATAATGCGATCGAGAGCGCGTTCGAGTTGGTGGATGGTCGAGGGGCGATCGGTCATGGTTTACACTCAGGAGAAATGATTGCAAGGCTCGATTGGCGAAACTCGATTGAACTATCTTTCATTGCCAAGAGTCGCTCGAATCGATCGCCATTGTTGCAGCCAATTTTTCAAGCTCGCCGCATTCATGGGACGGGGATGGCGTGTGGAATTCAAGAGAGCGTGTAATTCCTGGCGCGATCGCCCGGTTTGTCGTTCCCATGCTTCCAAGACAACATCCGGTTCGAGCAAGACCGACCCCAATCCTAACGCTTTTTGCACTTGTAATTGTTCCTGTTTGCCAATAGTTTCAATCGCAAATTCGCTCTGTTTGGCTTTTTCCAACACTCCAGCTAAAGCACCGATATAGGCTTGGCTGTTATTCGGTTCCGGACTGACGAGGGGTTGGGGGTTGCCAAAACGCCGATTTCCCGCCCAAATTGCCACGGCGAGCAAGACCGCACCCTGCCAGAATGCTAGGATTAAGGGCGTGTCGATTAGATAGGCGAGCCAGTTTCGAGGCGTCTCGGGCGCGCGATCGCGTTTCGGTTCGCTGGTGTCTCGAAATCCGTGAATGTACTCGTCTACCCAAATCGGATGTCCGTCTTCACTCACCAGTTGGGCTAAAAAGGGATAATTTCCCGCCGCCGCTTGATACGCATTCGCCCCTAAATCGGATGGCGTCGCCGCCACAACGCGCCCTTGACCCATGTTGCGTTCCCAAACAATGGCTCCGAAGCGATCGCCCAATCGCTCGGTTTCGCTGGCTTCTAAGTCCCGCCGACGCCGCGTTTCGACTTTCACTTCGCCAACATCGCTGGTCTGTTCGGTTGAAAATGGTGCGGAGGTTGCAGGCTGTCGGATGCCTAATAGCACTAGCGTATTTCCCTGGCTGACCCAACGTTGCAGGGGAGGGGTCATTCGCTGCGAACGCAAGTTTCCGTAGACTCGCAGCAGCGTTGCGGGAGTTTCGATCGCCTCTGACAGGGCTGAAATCGGCTGACGCCAACGTCGAATCTCGACATTTTGCCGTTCCATATAAGCGTACCAAGCGCCATACCCGCCCGGCGATCGCCCGTAAGTGGAGCCTCGCGCGATCGGATTGCCAGCCGGAGCGCTCAGTAATGTCAGCAAAACGAGGGCTAAAATCGCGATCGCCCCCCAAATCCACAAGCGGCGACGGGAGAATTGAGCAACCATAGCAACTGTAAGAAATCAGTCCCATTCTAATCTCCCCCCCTCTCCCGAATCTCGCGATCCGCCTCCTGACACACTCGCCAATCCTCCGGCGTCGCGGGAACGCTAGCAAATTGGTGGCGTTCGTGCATTTGTAGCAAAGTTTCGTAGGGTCGCGCGTCGGACAAGCCAGCGATCGCATCTCGACATTCCCCGTCGGTCAAACTGAGGCGTTCGGGAACGAGATCCCGTTCGTACAATTGTGCCAGCATCGCCAGATAGAGACAGCGACACGCTTCGCTATAGTGACCTTGCTGTTGGAATTGACGCGATCGCGATCGCCACTGTTGCGAGGTCAGAAGCGGCGACGCAGACTGAGATCCCCGTCCCCACCGCTGGCTGGGTTGGAACCATCCCCTCGGAAACCCGCGCCACAACCGTCTCAGTTGCCAAATCGACCCAACCGCCAACAGGGCGATCGTCAGCCAACCCAACACCTCTAAACCCAGCGACCAATCGGGAATTTGTCGCGATTCGGGCAGATCGATATCCCATTGAGACAGCCGCACTTCCAACCACTGGCTGACCCGCTGACCGAACTTGTGCAATTGCCAACCCAATCCATCTTGCTCGAACGAACCTGAAGGCATGGTCTTTTCTAAGAAACTGCTAAAGTGAAATTTGGATTACGAACAATTATCGTCGATATTCGGGCGATACGTGCTGGCGCGCTCCGCAAACGAACCGTTGGACATGACCATTTACTTTTATAAAGCAGACGAACCCTACGGCTGTTTTTCTAACTTTTCGCTCTATCCCATCCACTTAGCTGGGCGAACTTGGAAAACCGTCGAACACTACTATCAAGCCCATAAATTCGTCGGAACGCCAGACGAACCGGTGATGGAGTGCATTTGGACGGCACAAACCCCCGAAGAAGCCGCCAGATTGGGACGCGAAAGCCACCGCCAGTTACGTCCCGATTGGGAGGCGGTAAAACGCCCCCTGATGCGCGAAGCGGTCTTAACGAAGTTTCTCTCTCATCCCGATATCCAACAGGTGCTGCTCTCGACGGGAAACGAGTTCCTGGTCGAAAACTCTCCAAAAGATTATTATTGGGGATGTGGGGCAGATAAAAGCGGTCATAACTATTTAGGCAAAATTCTCATGAGCGTGCGCGAAGAAATCCGCCAGCGCTTGACGACAGTCTCTCAGTCTCAGCCGTAAGGGTTGCATCCTCCAGTTTCGCCGCGATCGCCGATCCCCTGCCTCAACGGGTGAATTTAAATTTTTATTAAAAAATATTTTATTTTCTCAATAAACGATTGTTAACACGACCCAATTTTCCGGAAGCGGGTCGAAATTCCCTAAGATTTAATTAAGGAGCTACCCGTTTCTCACAAACCCCAACCTCAAACGAGGATTTGGAGATTATATCAGAAGAGGGTAATTGCCACAAGGAGGCTATCAAGAATGGCAAACGAGACCCAAATTCGACCGCAACATTCGGGTCGGGATGTTTTGCTACATCGCATTACCAATCGCATTCGGCAATCGCTAGAATTGCAAGAGATTCTCAATACAAGTGCTGTGGAAATGCGATCGTTTCTCCAAACCGATCGCGTTTTAATCTATCGCTTCCACAACGATAACAGCGGCGAAGTCATTGCCGAATCGATGCACGAAAGCGGTCGTCTCGATTCACTACTCGGTCTCAATTTTCCCGCCGACGATATTCCTCCTCGCGCCCGCGAACTTTACCTCAAAACCCGAATGCGATCGGTGGTCGATGTCAACGCCGGGCTGATCGGCTTGAGCCATCTCGACTGTCCTGAAAGCGGTCAACCCCTCGCTGACGACGATATTCACTATCGTTCGGTCGATCCGTGTCACGGCACGTACTTGCGATCGATGGGCGTGTCGTCCTCGTTGGTGGTGCCCATTCTCCATCGCGATCGCCTCTGGGGATTGCTCGTCTCTCACCATTCCCAACCGCGCCCGATTTCGGAAGACGAACTGCAAGTGGTGCAACTGGTCGCCGATCAAGTCTCGATCGCGATCGCCCAATCGATGCTTCTCAGCCAAACCCGCGCCCGCGCCCAGCGAGAAGCCACGGTCAATCGCGTGGGAACCCTACTGCACGCCCAACCCACGGTACAACTGCAAGCCGCCTTGGAAGCCTCGGTTGCCGCATTTGACGGGATTGGCGGTCGATTGTACGTCGATCCAGGCGAGAATGCCGCTGGCGTCTTGTTGACTTGCGGAACTCAACCCCTGTCTCTCCCCGATTGGAACGACACTCCCTTAGAGATCCAACCGCAATGGCAACAATGGATCGATCGCCAATTGCAGCGTCCGGGTAGCAAAACTAATGGGGCACAGGGCAGTTTGTCGGTAAGCGTCGCCACTGATTTGTACAACAATTTCCATTTAGATGGCTTCAGCGCTGCCTTTCAACCAACCCCCATTCGCGGTTCCATCGTCATTCCCCTCGACTATCGCCAACAGCGGTTGGGCTATCTCACCCTGTTTCGCCCGGAAATCGACACTAAAACCTATTGGGCGGGACAGTTCGATCCCAGTCAGAAACAAACCATCCCTCGGCGATCGTTTGAATCGTGGTGCGAACTTCGACGCGGACAAGCCCCGGAATGGACGCCAGAGGACATCGAACTCGCTCGCGCCCTTGGCGATCAGTTTGCCATGGCGATCCAGCAGTACACTCTCTACCAGCAAGTGCAGTCGTTAAACGCCAATCTGGAACGACAGGTGGAAGAGCGCACCGCCCAACTGCAAAAGTCGCTCGACCTGATGCGGGTGCTGCAACAGGTGACCCACCAAATTCGCAGTACCCTCGATTCTCGCCAAATTCTCCAAACCATCGTCCGCGAAGTGCGAGGTTTGTTACAAACCGACCGAGTGGTGATTTATCAATTTCAACCCAACGGACTGGGAGAGGTGACGTTTGAGAATGTCGGCGACGGTTGTGCTTCAATTTTGGGCTATCGCGGACCGCGCGAGTGTTTCCCCGACGATTATGCCGATCTCTACGTGCAGGGACGGGTTCGCCAAATTAACGACGCCCAACGGGAAGAACTGACCCGGTGCCATCGCGAATTTTTACAGCACTTGCAGGTTCGAGCCAACTTGATCGTGCCGATTCGCATGGAGAAAAAATTGTGGGGATTGCTAATCGCCCACGAATGTCAGGCACCGCGAACTTGGCAGCCCGAGGAAATCGACTTGTTGCAGCAGTTAGCCGATCGCGCGGCGATCGCGATCCAGCAGGCGCAACTGTACGAACAAAGCCAGCAATCGGCGGCAACGGCTCAGGGGAAAGCCAGCGAATTGGAAGGGGCGTTGCAAGAGTTGAAACAGGCGCAAGCCAAGCTGATTCAAAGCGAAAAAATGTCCGGCTTGGGACAACTGGTGGCAGGGGTCGCCCACGAGATTAACAACCCTGTTAATTTTATTTATGGAAATTTGGCGCACGCGAGCGATTATGCCAGCGATTTGCTGGAGGTGTTGGAATTATATCAGCAACACTATCCAACTCCACCAGAAGAAATTGTCGAGGCGATTGAAGAAATCGATTTAGACTTTTTAGTGGAAGACTTGCCCAAAATGCTGGCTTCGATGAAAGTGGGAGCCGATCGCATTCGTCAAATCGTGCTGTCGCTGCGGCATTTTTCCCGGTTCGATCGCGCCCAGATGAAGTCAATCGACTTGCACGAAGGCATTGACAGCACGCTGATGATTTTGCAAAATCGCCTTAAAGCTAAGGGCGATCGCCATGCCATTGAAATTGTTAAAAAATACGGCGATTTACCCGCCGTTGAATGCTATGGCGGACAGCTCAATCAGGTGTTTATGAATCTGTTAAGCAATGCGATCGATGCCCTAGAAGATCGACGACAAAATAGCGATTTCAATACGCCCAAGATTCAAATACAAACGGAAGTGGCAGACGAAAACTTTATCCAAATTCGCATTTCCGATAACGGAACGGGCATTCCAGAAGAGGCGCGATCGCAATTGTTCGACCCATTTTTCACGACCAAACCACCCGGGAAAGGTACGGGATTAGGACTCTCGATCGCCTATCAAATTGTGGTGGAAAAACATCAGGGATCGTTAGAGTGTCATTCTCAAATCGGAGAAGGAACGGAATTTTTGATTAAACTCCCAAGTCAAGCGTCGCGCGCAGTCAAGCATCCTTAAAGGGAGCGATCGCCCGACTTTCCCAGACCGAATGCCAATTGCAATCTACTGATGTATTCTGGTTTACATTTATTTACAAAACATTCCCCTAAAATTTTCCTAGAGCGTTTTCAAGGTGAATGAAGTACACTCTCTGTTGCCTGTTGCCTGTTGCCGTCCTCAACTGAGGGGGACGCTCGATTGGGTTTGGGCTCTCGCGCGCGGGCGACGGCTCGGACGTGAATCTAACTCCAGATGGATCGCAAACTTCTCACCTATTTGTTAGAGTCAAAGTCAAACCTGTCAGGGGCATCTTGCAAAGGCGATCGCGCCATCCTATTCACCCGCTTAGTGTATTGCCATATGGACGTCCTGCAAGATCGCGGCACCAACCGCACTCTCCAAACCGCGCCCAAAACTATGTCTGCTTCTCCTGCGCCCGATTTAGCGTTGGTTTATCGTTATTTTGACGCCACTGAAGATCTGTTCGTCCACTACGATCGCCACCAGTGCTATGTTTGGATGAATGCTGCGGCGGCGACGCAATTGGGCGTGACCCTTGAGGCGGCGGCGGGTAAAAGCAATCGCGATTTGTTTGGGTTGGCGGGGGAAGCCCTGGATATTCCGTTACGCCAAGCTCTAGCCAGCAGCGAAAACGTGGTGGCTGAAGTCAGCATTCCGGTGGGAGAGTCGTCCCAGTCCTATCGCGGCAGTTATACGCCGATACACGACGAGGAGGGAACGATAACCGGGGCGATCGCGAATTATAGTAAAATCGAATCCCTAGCGCGGACGCAATCGCAACTGGAGCAGCGCAAAGCCCTGACGGGAGCGATCGCTCGCATTCATCAATCCCTCGATATCGACACGATCTTCAGCGCCACGGTGAACGAGGTGCGCCAACTCCTGAATGCCGATCGCGTGGCGGTGTATCAATTTTACCCCGACTGGAGCGGGGCGTTTGTGGCCGAATCGGTGGTGCCGGGGTGGACGCCGCTGTTGGGATCCCAAGCCAAAGACAGTCACTTTCAAGAAAACAACGGCGGACGCTATCGTCACGGCGAATCGCTGGCAGTTGACGATATTTACAAAGCCGGACATTCGGAGTGTCACGTGCGATTGCTCGAATATTTTGAAGCTCGGGCGTATATTATCGTGCCGATTTTACAGGGAGAAACCCTGTGGGGATTGCTCGCTGCCTATCAAAATTCGAGTCCCCGCCATTGGGAAGAAGACGAGGTCGATTTACTCGCGCAAATCGGAATGCAATTTGGCATCGCCTTGCAGCAAGCAGAATTGCTCGAACAAACGCAACATCAGAAAGAGGAATTGGCGCGATCGCTGCAAAATTTAAAGCAAACTCAAACTCAGTTATTGCGCAGCGAGAAAATGGCGAGTTTGGGACAACTGGTGGGGGGATTGGCGCACGAGATGAACAATCCCGTCAGCTTTATTTACGGCAATCTCGAACACGTGGAGAGTTACATGCGAGATTTGCTGGCTTTGGTGCAACTGTACCAGCAACACTATCCCCAACCAGATGAAAATATCCGAGCCGAAATTGAGGATATCGAACTCGATTTTATTCTCGAAGATTTACCCGATCTCCTGGCTTCGATGCAGTCGGGTGCCGATCGCATCCGCCAGTTAGTGCAATCGTTACAGACGTTTTCTAGTTTGGATCGACAGCAGCTCAATCCAGTCAACGTAGGCGAGCGAATTGATAACACGCTATTGATTTTACAGCACCGACTGAAAGCGACCGAGACGCGACCGAAGATCGAAGTAGTGAAAGACTACGGCGAGTTACCGTTCGTTGAATGCTACGGCGATCGCCTGGATCGGGTGTTTATGAATTTATTCTCGAATGCCATTGACGCGATCGCATCTCGATGGCAAACGGATGCGCCTGCGAACGATTCTCCCACCATTCGCATTCAAACTCGTCGTTTGGCAGACAATCGGGTGGAGATCGCGATCGCCGATAACGGTTGCGGCATTCCTGAAGAGGTGCGATCGCGCATTTTCGATCCGTTTTTTACCACGAAACCCATCGGTCAAGGGACGGGTTTGGGACTGTCGATTAGCTACCAAGTGGTTGAAGAATTACACGGCGGACTGTTGCGCTGCGAGTCTGCGGAAGGGGAAGGCAGCGAGTTTGTTATCGAACTTCCCATTGCGCGATCGCAAGGATAATTTTCTGTGGTTTTGCAATACATAAACCGTAGGGCAGACATTGCCAGCCGAGGAGCAATCTGAGTCGATCCATTCAAGCTAGCCATGCCTGCCTCGATCTGAAATCCGGATCGTTAGAACGAACGATCGCTTAATGGGAAAACGCTAAAGCGTTGGCGACAAACTTTAAACGAAGTCCCGGAGCATCTTTTTCAGTTCGATCGTGTGCATTTCCTCGGTTCCGATCATAGTGCGGGCGAATTCTTCAAGATAGACGCTGGCGTCGGCGACCACGTCAAGCAATTCCTTATACATATCCAGGGCTTTCTTTTCGTGGTTGAGGCTTTCTGCCAAAATATCGCCAACCGAGTGCTGGTGGGTTTCTTCCATCGAGGCGACCTTGAGGGTGGGATGTCCCTCCAATCCGGTCACGATTTCCCCAGCTTGTTGGGCGTGGGTCAGGGATTCGGTGGCTTGCGCGTTCAAAAAGTCCACGATCGGAATCCGGTTGGGTCCGGTCACCATCAAGGCGTAGTGGGTGTAGCGAACCACACCCGCTAACTCGTATTCCATGATGGCGTTGAGAATGTCAATAGTTTTGGCTACGTCTAACTCTTTCATGATTGGGGGGTAAGCTGGTCTTAAAACTATTTCAGCACTTTTTGAGTTCGCAATTCAATCGCTTCGACCAATGCGATCGCGCGATCGCTTTCCATCATTGGCGTAGATGGCGGTAAAATCGAGGACAAAGCCGCTTGTGCCATGGTATCGGCAATAGTTTGATAGAGATGGTGCCCGTGGATGACAAATCCGCGCGAGTCTTGATATTCCAGATCTTCCACGATGCGATCGCCTGCGATGGCGGCTTCCGTATTCGGCGGCGGTATCGAGTAGACCGTTAACGACCGACAGCACCAGATGCGGAAACTGACGACGGTCGGTATCTACAACGTTTCTGGCTCGGTGTAGGGTCTGCGTCGGGAGGATGTCACTTGACCTGGTTCAATTATCGAACGAATGTCGCGCCTTTCCCGTAACAACCGACACGTTGCAGCGTGTGTTAGGGGGGCGAACGAACTCACTATTGGCTTCATGCCACTTAATGTCAATAAATTTTTGAAATTTTTATCAATTACAATGACACCGTTTGCAAGTTGCCCATGCATCTCCGCTTGGCGATCGCATCTTGGTGGGGGGGGACAGATATCTCAGAGGGTAACAAGTAGGCTGGAAAGGTTGCTGTATCTGGGACAGAGCCTCAAGCCCTCGTCGGAAATTGCGGCGTTTGTGGGGCTTGAGAGACATCAGCTTCACTTGCCGCATCAGGGTTGCAACTGTTTCCAGCGATGGGTGTTTGGCGACATGGGCGAGAGGAACCGTTGAAAATCATGGCGATCGCAATCCTCCATTTATTGTTAAAAATTTGTAATACTGATATTGAAGGACTGGGAGCCGAGCATTTTTTTGTAAAATTACTTAACAATGAGAAGCAAGCAGGCAACGACCTGACTTGTTACAGCTCGGATAAAGTTAGCCGTGTCCTTCGAAAATTCACTGATACGCTAGACATCTAGATAATTAGAGGTTCGATATGAAACGACAATTTTTCCAACTTGCCAGCATTACCTTAATCGCCCCCGGCATTTTATTCGGTTGCGCTCAAACCGAACCCACCACCCAAACCACCGACACCGAAACCACAGCCGCCGCCGATCCCGCTGAAGGCGAGACGGGAACCCTCGAAATTGTTGCCAACGGCGAAGACTTCGTGCGTCAGGGATTCGTCTCCAAAGACGGATGGCAAATTTCGTTCGAGAACGTCTACGTCAATTTAGCTGACCTCGCCGCCTACCAGAGCGATCCCGCCTACGACGCGCAGAAGGGCGGCAAAATTGACGCCAAGCAAACCGCTAGCATCGAAGGCATCCAAACCGTCGATTTAGCCGCCGGGGACGAAAACGCCGACCCGATTCAAGTCGCCGAAATCAGCGCTCCGGCGGGTCAGTACAATGCCTTTGCGTGGAAAGTGGTTCCCGCTCCCGACACGGCGACCGAGGGAGCGGCAATATTAATGCGAGGGACAGCGACCAAGGACGGCGAGACAGTGGATTTTGCCCTCGAGATCGATCGCGAATTGGCGTTTAAATGCGGCGAATACGTCGGCGACGAGCGCAAGGGTATCGTTCAAGCCGACAGCACCGGCGAAGTTGAAGCGACTTTCCACTTCGACCACCTGTTTGGCGATGGAGACGCTCCGGCTGATGACGAGATCAATACCGGCGCGTTAGGATTCGAGCCATTCGCGCAAATGGCACAAGACGGTCGCGTCGAAGTGGACGGGGAAGCGTTGCAGCAAAATCTATCGGATGACGAGTACGCCAAATACGAGAAAATCCTTGCTAATTTGGGTCATGTCGGCGAAGGTCACTGTCACGCTGCGATGGCGAACGAGTCCATGTAGCCGCTAATAGCGGGTCGGGGGTTGGCGATTCAACTCCCGACCGATTGAATTTGGAGGGAGCAATATGAAACGAATCATTGCGATTCCGCTACTGCTGGCGGGGATTGCCGGAACTGGCGAACGGGCGATCGCCCACGGTGCCAATATCGACTATACCCGCACCGACGCGATTAAAATTCATGCCGAGTACGAATCCGGCGAACCGATGGCGAATTCTTCGGTGACCGTGTACGCTCCGGACGATCCCGCCCAACCGTGGCTGCAAGGGGAAACCGACGATAACGGCAACTTTATCTTCGTTCCCGATTTCGAGCAAGCTGGCGATTGGGCAGTGCGGGTGCGTCAAGCGGGTCACGGCAATATTATCAATATTTCCATTGAAGATGGCGCGCGCCCCCGAGGTTCTGCCGCTAGCAGCGATACAATCTCTGGTTCGACTGGCGATTACAATCCGATCCAGCGATGGGTTGCGGTTCTCGCCGTGGTTTGGGGGTTTGTCGGGACGGCGTTGTTTTTCGCGCGATCGAAACGCTCGACGCCTGCTGAAACTGAAATCTAAATGATTCCATTACGATAATGCACATTGCTGAAGGTTTTCTTCCCGCTCGGGTTTGCATCGCCGGATACGCCATCACCGGGTTGACCACCTGGTATTCCCTGCGCCAGATCGATCGCGATCCCGATACCGCCGAACAATTGCCCAAAGCGTCTCTGTTGGCGGCGGCGTTTTTTGCAGCCTCTTCGATCCACGTTCCGATTCCGCCCGCTAGCGTCCATTTCGTCTTGAACGGTCTGCTGGGGGCGACGTTGGGGTATTATGCGTTTCCGGCAATTTTAATTGGATTGTTTTTCCAAGCCGTGATGTTCCAGCATGGCGGTTTGTCTACGTTAGGCGTGAATGCAGCGATGATGGGAATTCCGGCGCTGCTGGCTTACCACATTTTTCAATTGCGCCATCGATTCGATCCCGACAATCGAGTGTGGATCGGTATTTTAGCGTTTTTTTCGGGAGCGATCGGTTTGGGCTTGGCAACGCTAGTGTTTGTCGGACTGATTGTGGGCTTCACGGTACAATTCGACGCCGCGACCCAGCAAAAAGCACTGTGGGGATTAACGTTGGCACACCTGCCGATGATGGCAATTGAGGGGACGTTTACCGCAATGGTGGCGCTATTTTTGCGGCAAGTGAAGCCGGAGTTGTTGAGCCATCGATGAGACACGGCTTGGACGAATACGCGCACCTGCATTCTCCGGTGCATGATTGGGAACCGAGGTGTAAGTTAATTGCCTTGATGGCATTAATTTTTGCCTTTACTTTCGTCCAGCACCCTTATTTGTTGCTGCCGATGTTCGGGGTAACTTGGGTTTTGTATGGAGTGTCGAAGTTACCCCTGTCATTTTTGCGATCGCGCCTGCACTATCCCGGCTATTTTTTATTGGGGGTAACGGTTTTGTTGCCGTTCGTGTCGGGACAGACGATTTTGGTGCAACTGGGCGGGGTAAGCGTGTATCGGGAAGGATTGCTAGCGGCGATCGCGATCGCGACTCGATTTATTTCGATTGTCATGGTGGGATTGATTTTGTTTGGTTCCTCGCCGATTGTCACCACGATTAAAGCAATGCGATCGCTTGGATTGCCCAAAACTTTAGCGGATATGACCTTATTGTTTTATCGCTATTTGTACGAGATTGGCGGCGATTTAATCCGAATGCAGACGGCGATGCGGTTGCGGGGATTTCGGATGCGCCGTCCCAGCCGTCGCAATTTAAAAGTGTTGGCGGCTCTGGCGGGAAGTTTGTTGATTCGCAGTTACGAGCAATCCGAACGAGTCTACGGTGCCATGCGACTGCGGGGATATGGCAGCGAAATCAAGGCGAGTCGAAAAGAGTGGCAAGTTCGACCCCGAGATGTGGCTGGCGTGGCGATCGTGCTATCGATTGCGGCGGGATTGGTCGGGGCGGAAATTGCGTTGAGAGGGTTGGAAATTCAGACGCGATCGCAACTTTGAGGAGAGTGCGTTGGCGTGCAACCGTCAAATACGACAAGGAAGCCAGATCGCGCGATCTAGACTTCCCGCCACTGAACTCATCCTCGCCGTCACGAGATGACTGAGGGGTGTTGCGAGCCATTGCGATCCGCTTCGGAGACGTTCGGAATTGTGCCGTTAGCGTCCGAGTGTTCCTCGGATTCAGACGCCGCTTCGGTTTGATAGCCGTAAAAATCGACTCGATAATCGGCAATTCGAACCCCCGTCTCTTGTTCGATACGCTCGATCAACTCGGGGGGGAGTTCCACGAAAATGTCGATAATGCGGTTGGTATCGAGACAGTTGACGTGGGAGTGAGAGTCGCTGATGTTACCGTACAGCCGACCGTCGGAGCGCTCGATGCATTCGATAATTCCTTGGCTCGAAAGTGCTTCGAGGTTTTGATAGACCGACGTATGACCGATTTCCTTGCCTTGTTGATTGAGGCGATCGTAAATTTCGCGTGCCGATAGGTGTTCGGACGCCTGCCATAAGAGTTCGAGGATGAAGCGGCGTTGGCGGCTCAGTCGCATCCCGAGCGCCTGACAGCGATTTAGAGCGTCTTCTAAGGATTGAATTGGTTTCACGTTTACCGCCTCGTGTGTCTAGACTGCTCTCCCAGCAAGTTAGAGCTATCGTTTATATAGTATCGACTGAGAG
>CAYQUF010000026.1:0-1442 GCA_964420595.1 uncultured bacterium | reverse complement strand
CTAGACTGCTCTCCCAGCAAGTTAGAGCTATCGTTTATATAGTATCGACTGAGAGAAGTTCGCATAACCCTCTTATTCAATTTTATCCTAGGCGTTCTAAGGCTGTCTGCCGTAGCGACGGCAACGAATTTGCCGTGGCTGGGATTGCACAGGGGAAAGATAATGAGAAGATAGAAGTGGTTCGGGAAATGCCTGCAACAAGCTTGTCCCGACTCCATCGACCCATCACTGTTGACCGTTCACTCATGAGTATCGCGATCGCCGTTAATGCCGACGCTATCTTCCAATTAGATCTCGCTCCGGCGCGATCGGTTATCGAACCGCTGCTGCAGAAGGGGGAAATTGCCGATTGCGAACAGCAGTTGTCCTTCGAGATCGATTTTCCCCGCGAACCCAACGATCCCCGCGAACTCTCGGAAATTCCCGAGGTGCGATTGTGGTTCGTGCGTCTGGATGCGCGCTATCCGTGGTTGCCGTTTCTGCTCGATTGGCGCAATGGGGAGCTGGCTCGCTATACGGCGATGTTGGTGCCTCACGAGTTTCACCGCACGGAGGGGATTCAGTACAATCCGGAGGCGCTCGAAATTTTCCTGATGAGGAAGATTTTCGTGCTGGCGGATTGGTTGCGCGATAACGAGTTGGCGAGTCAATCTCGCTTGAAGTCCATGTCTCAGATGTTGGGGTACGATCTCGAAGATGCCCTGTTTGAGTTAATTGCTTGATCGAGCCAGAAGACAGACTCGATCCGGCGGGTTGGGATCGAGTCCGTAAAGCTTTGTCTTATAAGATATTCTCTTGAAACAGTCGGGCGATCGCGGCGGAGCGGGTGTTGACTTCGAGTTTGGCAAAGATGCGCCGCAGATAGGTAGCGACCGTCCAGGGACTGATCTCGAGTTGTTTGGCGATGCACTTGTTGGGTAAGCCGCGCGCGATCAATTGCGCGATCGCCCGTTCGCGAGGACTCAGGTGGATGCGGTTTTCGTCGCAAGGACGCGATCGCACCACGTAATAGCGCGTTCCGTCAATATCCGATTCGAGAATTACTTCATCGACGGTGTTATTTGTGGCTTGCAGCACCCGACACGGACGTTGGGTATCCACCTGTCCGATTAACTGGACGAGCATCTCTCGGGCAATCATAATATTTTTTCCCTCTAGCATGAATGACTGCCCCTGATGGCAGGACGGTTGGAAATTGCGCCGTCCTACTTCTGTTTGTAAAGGTTTGATGAAGGTATCCGGGAATTTACGCAGACAGTTAATCGTCCGGATGGAAAACTGCGCTTGAGGAAATCAGTAAATACACGCAAACCGATCGCATGACAAGCGCCAAACTGCTGGTCTGAGGCGGGATGGCAGGAAATGGGGCGATCGGGCGAATGACAGACAGTTTGAGAACTGACCCTAGGTGGGAGATGGGGAGAGTGACGACGATCCTCTAA
>CAYQUF010000025.1:0-35837 GCA_964420595.1 uncultured bacterium | reverse complement strand
CAAGTTGGGTCTGTGAATGAAGAATCCCCTCGCCACAAGGGCAGGGGAGTGTCAACTCGGTTACATCGCCACCCAAGAGTCCAATGTGCTGCCGGGTTCGCAGGAAACGGACGCGCCGAGGTTGCTGCACGGTCGAGATTGAAGTGCGAGGGCAATCCCAGCTCAATACCATTACCATTCCTTTCTCCCCAATGGCGCGATCGCCCCTAGTCTCGTCGCGTTAGGCTAGGACAGTGAAGCCATTGACTCGTTTATGAACGTCGCACAACTCATTCGCGATTTTGAAACCTGGGCAAACCCCGCTTGGCAAGAGAGCTGGGACAATTGCGGCTGGCAAGTGGAACCGGGAATTTTAGACGAACCCGCACGGGTGTTGGTGTGTCTGACGCCGACGCTGGCGGTGATGCAAGAAGCGATCGCCTTGCAAGACAAAGGGGCGGGTATTAATTTAATTTTTGCCCACCATCCGATGATTTTTAAACCGCCCAAATCTCTGTGTAAAGGCGATCCCATTGCCGATACCGTCCGTTTGGCGTTCGATCGCGGCATTGGCGTCTATACCGCTCACACCAATTTCGACCAAGTGAATGACGGGACGGCAGACGTGCTGGCACAATTATTTCAATTGCAAGATCGCCTGCCCGTAACGCCGACGCAAGACGGGTTGGGGTACGGTCGCGTCGGAACCCTTGCCGATAAACCGACGTTGCAGCAATTGCTCGATCGCATTCAAACCCAACTCGCGCCACCGGATCTGATTGTTTCGCCGACTGCCGATTTTAACCAAACCATCGAGCGGTTTGCGGTTCTCGGCGGTTCGGGAGCGAGCTTTCTCTCAGACGTAGTAGCGGCTCAAGCCCAAGCGTACCTCACCTCGGATTGTAAGTTCCATCAATTCCAAGAAGCGCGCGATCGCGGGGTGGTCTTAATCGATGCCGGTCACTACGCCACCGAACGTCCGGCGTGCGATCGCCTGGTGGACAAATTCCGCAGTTGGGGTGTCGAATCGGTGCAATTGAGCGATCGAGACGAGGATTTCCGCCAGTTCTTTGGCGATCGCGATCGCCCTTAAATGCCATTCTCCCTCCCACAGACCCAGCCGTCCGACAGATGGTTTTTCCCCAATCCGGGACCAGATTAAGGCTGGCGTAAGAGATTATTAACAACCCGAAAAACATCTCGGTTGCTGTGGAAAACTCGGCGAACGTGCTGTGGAAAACGGGCGTTTTTATGTGGAAAAGCGGGATAAGTAAAATTACCCTGTGGAAAAAGTTGCTTGTTTTTCCACAACCTATTCCACAGCGATCTCGGGAAATCCGGCACGAGCGATCGCCGCCTTGACGGGACGCCAACCGCATCTTATCCTCGAATATCTCAGCTCGTTTACCTCCTCCTGCGCGCGCTTATGAAACTGGTTTGCCACCAACGCGATCTCAACAGCAACCTGTCCCTTGCCAGTCGTGCCGTTCCCTCGCGACCGACTCATCCCATTTTGAGCAATGTCTTGCTCGATGCAGACGAAGAATCGCAACAACTCAGCATCACGGGATTCGACCTCAGCTTGGGAGTCCGCACCAGTTTTGCCGTGCAAGTGGAAGTCGGGGGCAAACTCACCCTTCCGGCGCGATTGCTCAACGATATCGTCTCCCGGCTCCCCGACGGCGACATTACTCTCGAATGCGAAGACGAGGACGCCAACGTCACCCTCACCTCCACCTCGGGACAGTATTACGAAGTGCGGGGAATGACAGCCGAAGACTATCCCGAACTCCCCGCAATCGACGATGGCGAAGCAGTCTATCTTCCCGCCGATGCCTTGCTCGAAGGGTTGCGAGGCACCTTATTCGCCACGAGTCACGACGATACCAAACAGGTGCTGACTGGCGTGCATACCGTGGTGAACGCCGACACCTTGGAATTCGCCGCCACCGACGGACACCGCCTCGCCGTGGTGCAAGCCGACCTCAGCCAAACGGAGGAGGAGGGAGATACCGAAGCACCGCACAACCTGCAAGACTTTGAAATGACGATTCCCGCCAATGCCTTGCGAGAACTCGAACGCGCCATGGGCAAACGGCAAGGCGACGAGGCGATCGCGCTATACTTTGACGACGCGCAAGTCATCTTCGATCTCGAACACCAACGCCTGACCTCGCGCCAGTTGGACGGACAGTATCCCGCCTACCGCCAGTTGATTCCCGAGAGTTTTGACGTGCAACTGACATTGGAGCGGCGACAGTTACTCGGCGCGTTGGAGCGTATTGCCGTGCTAGCCGATCGCAAAAATAATATCGTCAAATTTACCCTCGATGCCGAAGCGCAACAACTGTCGCTGTCGGTGGACGCACCGGATGTCGGAAGCGGGAAAGAATCGCTCCCCGTGCAAATTAGCGGCGGCGATCTCGAAATTGCTTTTAATGTGAAATACGTCCTCGAATCGCTGCGAAACTTGCAATCGTCGGAGATTACCATTCAAATGAATACTGCCAGCAGTCCGGCGATTTTAACGCCGTTGGGCGGGACGAAAATGACCCATTTGGTGATGCCGGTGCAAATTCGCAATTAGCGCGATCGCGTGGCGTGTTGTTCTAGTTTTTTACACAGGCGATCGGGCAAACCAAATTCGTCGATTTCGGCTTGCAGTTGTTCGAGTTTGCCATAACCCGACAGGTAGCCGTTGACTCGCGCGGCAACGGTAGAATTGACGAATTGCTCGTCGCTATAGATGTCTTCAAAGGCTTTCATGAACTCGGGGCGATGGCGCAATCGATATTTTTGATGGTAATCTTCGGCGAGGTAAAAGCGAGACAGCGGGGAAATTTCGGTGTGGATTTCGCCGTACTTTTGAATTTCTCGGGCTTGGCTGGCTTCTGCCTGTTGTTTCTGTTCGTCCGAGCGGTAGAGAATTAACGACATATACTGTCGCTTAAAACTCGGGCGCAGCGGCTTGTGAGCGCTCCAAAACAGATCGAGTAAATCGGCATAGGACAGAACCTGCGGGTCGTAATCGATTTCCACCGTTTCGGTATGGTCGCCGAGGTCGTGATAGGTGGGATTGTCTTTGCGTCCTCCCGCGTAGCCGACGCGCGTTCTCACCACGCCGGGAATAGAGCCAAACTGAGCGTCTGGCGACCAGAAACAGCCGAGTCCGAAGGTTGCCGTCTCTATTCGATCCGGGGCGTTTTTATCGAGGGGTAAGATGTTAGCGTCGGCAAGTTGGGGCGATCGCACTGTAGCATTCCTCCACGTGCAGCTCTACATCGATGGCACAGACACAAACCAAGCGTAAGCTAACAGGGCTAAAAATCCAACGCCGATTAAGATTTCCCGTTGCTCGTCCCACAGGCGTCGAACGTTTTGAAATAGGAAATTCAGGGTGGCGCGGCGCTCGCGACCGAGTTCGTTCATCAGCTTATGAACCCGGTTGTCCACTTCTTCGACTGAGAGTTCGCCTCGCTTGTAGGCGGCTTCCACTTCGTCGAGTTTGCGCCAGTAGTCTCGGGTGGCAGCTAAGAGATCCGGCATAATAAATGTAAAAGTCGTCGGTTTTGTTAACTTCTGTAACAATCTTAACGCGACAATTTTGGGGCACAGGGGAGGATAACCCTACCGTGCGGGTTCGGTTGCAGCGAGTGGGACTGGAATGGTCGTTCTAGACGTAATCGGTCGTTTTCCCGCCTCCAAATCCGGTATCGATTTTGGATCTAACCCTCGGGATCGACTCCCATTTGCCGCAAACGCTCTGCTAGCCGTTCGGCGCGCTGGCGCTCGGTATCGGCACGCTGGCGTTCTGTATCGGCGCGCTGGCGTTCTGTATCGGCACGTTCTTCGGGCCACGGGAGCAGTTCTCCTTGCGCGTTCCACCAACGCAGCCAGTTTCCCGTGCGGTCTTCCCGCGTTCCCTGCCAAATCCCTAAAAATAGGTCTAACTCCTGAATCCAATGCCGATTGTCAGCATTGGAGGTTTGCAGTTGGTATCGATTCGATTCAAGGGAATAGACTTCCAAATGTGCTGTTTGAGGTCGAAAGATAACATACGTCGGGACTTTAATGACCTGCTCGTAAAAGTACCATTTCCCTACGCGCTGTTGAAATTCCATCGAATATTCTTCGCCGTAGGTTTGGGAGAGAAATTCCATGACCACCCATGGAATCGGTCCTTCGGCGTGGGGAGTATAGCTGCGTCGGGGATAGGGATAAGTCCAAGGTTCGAGGGGACGGACGTACATCCAATCCGGTGCTTTGCAAACGATGCGATCGCGAATTCCAGCACACAGGGCAAAATTGGTGGTAATGAGTGCCTCTCGAACCAACTCTGGCGGGAGTGCTTGACGTAGCGCATTCGCTAATAGCGGATGTTCGGAGTTTTCCACGGGATCGTCAGGTAAAACAAAGTCATCGGGAAGCTTGGGCCAAGTAATTTTGATTCGGTCGAGGGGAATTGTCGGATTTGTATTCGCACACATAGACAACCTCGTTTGACCGTTGGTTAGGGGGCCGATCTATTTTAGCTTGAATTACGGCAATCCCGAACCGTTCTGGGACAGTCCCCACACGCGATCGCCCGCCGATAAAGTGGGATTCAATGTTATATTAAAAGTAGGTAGAGTTCTGACCCAGAAAAATGTTACCGCTATCGATTATCCTCTTGGCGGTAATGTTGATAGCCTTCTGGGTAGACGTCCGAGATTCGAACGAGCGACACATGCTAGAAATCATCGCCACGGGAATTGTGGGATTAATGCTAGCCATCGCCGCTCCACTTCCCGTACGGATTGGGTTCGTACTTTTCCTGCTCAATCTAGAACGGTTCTACCCTTTACTTGGTGGCTATCAGCATTCCGCCTAACAACTCAATATGGATCGCATCACTTCCATCGAACCGAGACGGGTTGAGTGCAGTTTTTGTACCGCCCGTCTTGCGGTATGATGGCGATCGCGCTCAGTTGCCTGGATGCGAGCGGGAATTAGAGGCGTGGTAGTTCTCCCATATTTCCATCTCGACCTCGCATCGACAGCGATCGTCAGCAAACTCGATATAATTGCCTGTAGAGTTTGGCAGAGGCGAGTATTCAGAGTGTTGCAGAAATTTCGGAAATTTCACAGCGCGATCGCGCCGATTGTATTGCTACCGTTGCTGGTCACGGTATTTACTGGGGTGACCTATCGGTTGAGTAAAGATTGGTTCGGACTGTCGCGCGATCGCGTTCACTTTTTAATGTCCATTCATGAGGGAGAATACCTGGGCGATACCCTCGAACCGGTTTACGTGCTGCTCAACGGTTTGGGACTGTTGTGGATGTTGGTAACCGGGAGCGCGATGCTGATTCAAAAAATGACGCGATCGCAATGGTTTAAGTCAATATTTGCCGCCAAACCGGAAGCCGCACCCGACGAGTAAGCGGGCTGCGGGTCACTCGCCTGTCGGAAACTCCCAAACCATTCTCCCGTTGCCGAGCATCTGTTCGATTTGAAAGCACGATAGCGGTCGAGAAAACAGATACCCTTGGGCGCGATCGCACCCGAATTCTCCTAACTGGCGCAGTTGTTCGACGGTTTCGACCCCCTCTGCTACGATATCCATTTCTAAATTTTTCGCTAACACGACAATTGTATGAATCAGTTCCAAACTCTTTGAATGCTCCTCCAAATTCGACACGAACGAGCGATCGATTTTGAGCGTATTAAACGGAAAGGCGTGCAAATAACTCAGCGACGAATATCCCGTACCAAAATCGTCGATGCACAATCCAATTTGTCGTTCCTGCAACTGTTCGAGAACGCGACTGACTTGTCGGGCATTTTCCATCACCGCCGTTTCTGTCACCTCCAGCTTTAACCGCTGCGGGGGTAACTGCGTTTGGTGTAAAATGCGATCGACCGATTCGACAAATCCCGGTTGCATTAACTGCACGGCAGACACGTTCACCGTCACGTAATCAGACGGCGCGAGCGCCAAATTGCGACACCACTGCTGCATTTGCCAGCACGCTTGACGCAAAATCCACTCGCCCAAGGGAATAATAAACCCCGTTTCTTCAGCCAGGGGAATAAACGCAGCCGGCGAGATCCATTCGTGTCGTTGCTGCCAGCGAATTAAGGCTTCAAACCCCACTAATTGCTGCGTGTCGATCGCGACGATGGGTTGGTAGTAAAGCTGGAATTCCTGCCGTTCGAGGGCGCGGTGCATATCGCTGTCGAGCTGGAGGCGGCGAACGGCTTGCGCTTGCATGGCAGGCTCGAACACGGCATAATTTGTCCCTTTTGACAGCCGCGAGTGATGCATGGCAATATCTGCCGCTTGTAACAGTTCCTCCGCTGTTTGACACGTCGCCCCCCAAACCAATCCCGCGTTGACTTTAATAAACACGCTGTGATTTTCCAAGTGAAACGGGAAGGCAAATTCTTGCTGGATGGCTTCGGTGCGCTGAATCGCATCGTCGAGATTGGTTAACCGCTCGATAACGATCGCGAATTCGTCGGTGCCAATGCGCGCGAGCATCCCGTCTGGGGGCAAACAGGCTTTCAAGCGCTCGATCGCGGCAAGGAGCAATTCTTCTGCCAGTTGATGTCCCAGGCTGTATTTGACCACCTTAAACCGCACCAAATCCAGATGGAGCAGGGCAAAGGGCGATCGTTCCCTGGCATTGCCGCGCATTAAAGTTTCGAGCCGTTCGATCAGCAGGCGTCGTCGCGGTAAGCGAGTCAGCGAGTCGTAGTAGGCATACTGCTGCAATTGCTCTTGAGCGCGCACCCGTTCGGTGACATCTTGCGCCATCGACAGAATGCCCACTACCCGTCCGTTTTCGCACGCCAGCGGCGTGTTGTACCACTCGCAAACGATCGTGCGTCCGTCTTTGGTGATATTTTCGTTGAACCCGTGAGCCTCCATTTCCCCTCGGTAGAGGCGATCCATCAGTTCGCTCACATAGGCTCGCGCTGTTGCAGGCACGATTAAATCCCCCGGTCGTCTGCCGAGGGCTTCGGATTTGGTATATCCAAATATGGTTTCGGCGGCGGGATTCCAGTCGTTAAAACAGCCATGCGCATCATAAACGATACAGGCAATGGGAGAGCGATCGAATTGCAATTGCAAGCGTTGTTGCAACTGCTGGGTGCGATCGAACAATTGCGCGTTGAGAATTGCCATCGCACAGCGCTCGGCGGCAATTTCGAGGAGGTGAATTTCGCTGTCGGCGACGGTATGGGATTGGTGCCACTCGACCTGAAGCACGCCAACGAGATGGTTTTGGCGTCTGAGGGGGACGCCGAGGACGTGACGGGGACGAGCCGACCCGCCGACGTAAGCGCTGAAACGGCTATCTTGCTGGATATTTTCGATCTCGATCGGTTGTCCCGTGTTGACAATCATTCGGGCAATTTCGCGCTCGATTGCCAAGTGGTCGGTTTCGCGGATGTACGATCCCAGTTTCGCTCCCACTTGAAACTCGCCTTGTTGCTGTAGAAAAATGACTCCCAAATCGGCTTCGACCACGCCAATGAGGCGATCGAGCAAGACATTGAGTAGGGCGTCGAGTTCTAAGGTGCTGACGGCGTTGGCGGTGACGAGATTGAGGGCATTGAGTTCTCGATTGTGCTGTTGGACTTGTTCGAGTAATTGTTCTCGCTGTCGTTCGAGGTGCTTGCGTTCGGAGATATCCCGCGAGATGCCGATTAACCCGATGACCCGACCGCTCTCGTCGAATCGAGGGACTTTCGTGGTGAGATAGGTGACGGTACGATCGCCCATCGAAACGGTTTCTTCGAGCTGTTGGGCGACCCCCGATTCCATAATGGCGCGATCGTTGGCTTGAATGTGAGGAACGTCGGGGATGGCGAACACTTCGCGATCGCTGTTTCCCAAAATCTCGGAGAGGGGTTTGCCCGCGCACTGCGCCGCGCTACGATTGGCTAAAATGTAGCGTCCCTGTCGGTCTTTGACGAAAATGGCGTCTGTCGTTCCTTCTACGACATCGTGTAAGAGATTGTAGCTTTCTTGGCGCGATCGCTCGCTGCGTCGGATCAGTTCGTAGAGTAAGAGGCTGGTGACAAAGGTAAAGAGCCATCCTTTCGCCGTTCCCATCTGAATCAGAAGATTGGGATCGGACGCAAAAACACCTAACAGTCGATCGGAAAACAGAATCCACAAGCTACTCCAGAACGCATATGCCAGGGAGATTCGAACAGCAAGTCGCCGAGTGCGGTAAGGTGGTTTCACGATAAATTTTCACTCGTTGGAGCGGGGGGGCAGCCAGAGCAGTTACACTCTATTTGTCTATAGAATAATTCATGGGATTTGGGACAGACAAGCGCGTTTAAAGCAGGTTTGCTTGAGTGGCGATCGCAATTTTGTGCAAATCGTTAATTCGTCAATCGTTAAATTGGGATTGCGATCGCTAGAATGGCGATGGCTGAAATTGGGTAACGGGTGGATGCGGGCAAATCTGGGCGATCGGCAATAGGACGCAGGCGCAACTAAACCTGAAATCCCATCTCGTCTAACGCCTGTCGCAATTGTCGGGCAATGGGAGATTGACGTCGCTCGTAAATGGCAATTGCCCGACGAAAACTCTTCATACCTTCCACCACTCGACCGAGCTTTAATAAAACCACGCCTAAGTTTTGATGGGCTTCGGCATAATCGGGACGAATTTGAATGGCTTGGCAATAGGCAGCGATCGCGTCTGGAAATTGCTTGGTTTCCTTTAATGTCATGCCGAGGTTGTAATGGGCGATCGCGAGATTTGGATCGATATCTAGTGCGGATCGATAGGCAGTTTCTGCCTCGGGAAAACGACCGAATTCTTTTAATAAATTGCCTAGATTAATCCAACTTCCGAGCTTCAGTTTAGGCAAAACATCCTGTTGCAGTGCCTGTCGGTAACAGTCCAAAGCGCGATCGCCCGGTTGCAACCGCGTCCGGGCAATTCCGAGGTGATAGTAAAGTTCGTAGCGCACTAACGCATCGGTGGTATTTTGAAGCCCCCGTTCTAATAGTTCGATCCCCCCTTCCACTTGACCGATTTGAACGTAAAGCGCCCCCAATTTACTGCACGCATAAGCATCAGTTGGGTTGTCGCTCAAGTAAGATTCTATCGCCGTTCGGGCGCGATCGAGCTTGTTTCGAGCCGCGATCGTTTTGGGCGCGTAACCGCGATGGGCGATCGCCACGGGATCCAATTGTCCCACTTGCCAGTGGGGTTCCCGTTGCAACAGAGCCATCACGCGATCGTCAATCGTGGCGTGATAGGGACGAGAAAAGCGAATCTCGGGATGGTTGCGAAACAGCCGCGACACCAGCGTGTAGGGCGATTGCGCCGCACCGACCTCCTGACGCACCAGGTTGGCGGCAATCAGGCGATCGTTCTCCATCACCGCCCGAATTTGCGGTACAATCGCCGGAACCAACACCTCATCGGCGTCCAGCACTAAAATCCAATCGCCGCTAGCGTATTTCAGCGATTCGTTGCGCGCGGCAGCAAAATCATTGCACCATTGAAACTGCTCCACCCTCGCCCCCCATTCTCGGGCAATGTCCGGGGTGCGATCGCGCGATCCGGTATCGAGTACCACCAACTCATCTGCCACATCCCGCACGCTCCTCAAACAGGACGCTAAGGTCGCTTCTTCATCTCTAACAATGGCACACAGACTCAGTTTCATGGCAAGCGGCGGCTAAACAATACAAAAGGGCACGGTCGTACCATGCCCTAAGCCAAGAATCATTGGCAACGATTTAGCCTTTCTGACCCTTGAGATAGTTCAGCATCGTTTCGGCATCCGACACCTCAAACGGGTCGGTGGGACAGTTATCGCCGTAATCCGGCTCGACGAACACTTTTTCGATTTTGCCGTCGTCCACGACCATCGAATAACGCCAGGAGCGCATTCCGAAGCCGAGGTTGGCTTTTTCCACCAACATTCCCATCTTGCGGGTGAAGTCGCCATTGCCGTCCGGGAGCAAGAACACCTTCTCGACACCTTGCTGTTTGCCCCACTGGAACATGGTGAAGGCATCGTTCACCGACAAGCAGATCACTTCGTCGATCCCTTGTTGGCGAATTTCGTCGTAATGCTTTTCGTAACCGGGGAGGTGAGTCGAAGAACAGGTCGGGGTGAACGCACCGGGAAGGGCAAACAACACGACTCGCTTGCCACCGAAAATTTCTTGGGTGGTGCGATCTTGCCAGCGATAGGGATTCGAACCGCCGACGGACTCGTCTCGCACGCGGGTTTTGAAGGTTACGTCGGGGACTCTGTCGAGAATAACCATAGATTTTCCTACCTATTTCTGTATCGTTTAGCGTCAGGCTCGAACCTCTGTCGCGCCCATGTCTGTCAGGATAAGTCGCAAGGTTCGAGCAAATCAAGGTCGGATGTCGCCACTTGCTCGGTGGCGATCGCCCCTAGGGGGAGCGATAATGCAAGTAGTATCCCGGTAGCCGCGAGATCGGGCGATGGATTGGCTTGAAAGTTTTAAAATGGCGGGACGGACGCTGTTGGGTAACAAATTACGCAGCAGCCTGACCATGTTGGGCATTATTATCGGCAATGCTTCGGTTATCTTTACCATCGGGGTGGGACAGGGAGCGCAGCAGCTCGCCGCCGAACAGTTTGAAGCGGTGATTCTGTCGGTGGCGGGGGGATTTATCGGTACCAGTCTCGGCGTGGCGGGAATTGCGACGATTGGGGCGTTCAGTCCCCTCAACGCGCCGGTTTCGGGAATGGCGATCGCTCTGGCGACGGGGGTGTCTGGGGGAATTGGTTTGGCGTTCGGGATTCTCCCGGCGCGACAGGCCGCGAAGTTAGACCCGATTGTGGCATTGCGCAGCGCGTAGATTAGGTATCGGGATTCGCTCGATTGAATAAGGGAGAAAGGCACAAGAGCAAGAGGAGCGCCAAGTAAGCAAACAGACACCCAACGCCGATGTTGGCGAGGGTCGGATCGTAAAACCCGGAATCGCCTAAAATTCGACCGATGAATAAATACTGGCACGGTGCATCGCCGCAGTCGCCGCGATTGAGCAGGATTGCACCGACTTGAGTGGCTAGCAGCAGGACGACAAACAGCCACGGGAGGCGAATTCTTGCGGGTCTTCCCACGGCGGTTGCGACGAGCAATAACAGGAATCCACCGCCGTAAACCATGGGACCGAGACTCAGGTAAATCAAGCCACTCCAACCGCCTGAAGTCAGCACGAATGCCCCGATACTGAGGGCAGCATAGGGGATGTACGCGCCAAATAACCAACGGGGAGAAATATTCGCGATCGCAACCTCTCTTTGGTGAATGCAACAGGCGATGGCTTCGGATGATACTTGAAGCCACAGAGGCACAACAGCGTACAGAGAAACTAGGCGAGATCGGGGGTAGCGTCCACGACCCCCGCGACCCGATTTCCCAATGCAAAAGGGGAGTGGCGAACCACCCCCCCTCGCTGAATTCGAGACGAAAGGCAATAATTAATCGATATAGCCCATCAGGGTGGTCGGATCGTCAATTTGGTTCGACGCTACCGGACGATTGCCCATAATCGAGTAGGTTTGGCTAATCGTCAGGGTATTCGAGGCGATCGGGCGCAATCCCGATTCGGAAATGGTATGCTCGTACTTCAGTTGGCTGGCGAAAATCGGGCGATCGCCGCCAACGGTTCTAAAGGTTTCGACAATTTCAAACTGACGGGGGCTAATGGGGCGTTGCAGCATCGGACTCGCCGACTGATACACTTGCAAGCCGGTCGATGCTTTTTTGTCCTGACCCTCTGGTTCTGACTGGGTTTTGTTGGCTTCCATTTCGGCGGGATTGCCGTTCGTTTGCATCGTATCGGTACTCATGTTAATAATACTCCGTTTCGACTGGGTAACTCCGCCAGATATGGTAGCGGATGGATGCTCGGACTGCTCGGTCGAGCGATTTTGGGCGATGACGGCTGCGATCGCCCGGAGGAAACACCGGAAAATGGCAGCCCAGCTAATTTTGTCCTGAATTTTATTATTCTTTAATATTTATATTATAAGAGTACACCAAAATAAAACACCAGTCGATAGCCATCGGCAATCGCCGCTATCAATCTTGACCGATCGCGCCGTCCGCTCCCTAACGTAACGCACGACTTATGCCATCTTACCAGCTCCACAGTCCGTTCCAACCCACCGGCGATCAGCCCCAGGCGATCGCCCAACTCGTCTCCGGCGTAGAGGCGGGACACCGCTGTCAGACGTTGCTCGGGGCCACGGGAACCGGAAAGACGTTCACCGTCGCCGCCGCGATCGAACAAATCGGCAAACCCACCCTGCTCCTCGCCCACAATAAAACGCTTGCCGCTCAATTGTGCAACGAATTGCGGCAATTTTTCCCCGACAATGCCGTTGAATATTTTATCAGTTATTACGATTACTATCAACCCGAAGCTTATATTCCCGTCACCGATACTTACATCGAAAAAAGTGCTTCGATTAACGACGAAATCGATATGTTGCGCCACTCCGCCACGCGATCGCTGTTCGAGCGGCGCGATGTGATTGTCGTCGCGTCCATCAGTTGCATCTACGGTCTGGGAATTCCGGCAGAATACCTCAAAGCCGCCATTTCCCTGCAATTGGGCGAAGAAATCGACCAGCGGCAGCTCTTGCGCGATCTCGCCAGCGTCCAATACAGCCGCAACGACACCGAACTGACTCGGGGCAGATTTCGCGTCAAAGGCGACGTTCTCGAAATCGGACCGGCGTACGAAGATCGCATTATTCGAGTCGAATTTTTCGGCGACGAAGTGGATGCAATTCGCTACGTCGATCCGGTCACCGGCGAAATTTTGCAAAGCGTCAACGCCCTCAATATCTATCCCGCCCGCCACTTCGTCACCCCAGACGACCGCTTGGAAGCCGCCTGTAATGCCATTGAAGCCGAACTCAACCAACACGTCGCCGCCTTAGAAGCCGCCGGAAAGATACTCGAAGCCCAACGCATCGAACAACGCACCCGCTACGACCTGGAACTGCTGCGGGAAGTGGGCTATTGCAACGGCGTGGAAAACTATTCCCGCCATCTCGCCGGACGCAACGCCGGAGATCCGCCGGAATGCCTGATCGACTATTTCCCCGACGATTGGCTGTTGGTGGTGGACGAGTCTCACGTCACGGTTCCCCAAATTCGGGGAATGTACAACGGCGACCAGGCTCGCAAGCGAACGCTGATCGACCACGGGTTTCGCCTCCCCAGTGCGGCGGACAACCGACCGTTGAAGGCGGATGAATTTTGGACGAAGGTGAATCAATGCATCTTCGTGTCGGCGACGCCGGGGGATTGGGAAATCGAGCAATCTCAAGGGCGCGTGGCGGAGCAAATTATTCGTCCCACGGGGGTGGTCGATCCCGAAATCTTCGTACGTCCGACGGAGGGACAGGTGGACGATTTGCTCGGCGAAATCCAACAGCGAGCCGCACGGGACGAACGGGTGTTGGTGACGACGCTGACTAAGCGGATGGCGGAGGATTTGACCGAGTATTTTCAGGAGCGGGAGGTGCAGGTGCGTTACTTGCACTCGGAAATCGGTTCGATTGAGCGGATCGAAATCCTGCAAGCGTTGCAGCAAGGGGAATTCGACGTGCTGATCGGGGTGAACCTGTTGCGGGAGGGGTTGGATTTACCGCAGGTGTCGCTGGTGGCGATTTTGGATGCGGATAAGGAAGGATTTTTGCGCGCGGAGCGATCGCTGATTCAAACCATCGGTCGGGCGGCGCGTCACGTGCGCGGACAGGCGATTTTGTACGCCGATAACCTGACCGGGAGCATGGCGGGAGCGATTGAGGAGACGGAACGCCGTCGCAAAATTCAAATTGAGTATAACGAAACTCACGGGATTACGCCACAGCCGATCGCCAAGAAACCGAGTAATTCGATTTTGGCGTTTTTGGAGATTTCCCGTCGCTTGAGTGCGGATGTTTCGGCGGTGAAGGAGATGCCGATTCCCGATGATTTGCCGTTGGAGGAAATTCCGGAGTTGGTAGCGCAGTTGGAGGAGCAGATGCAACAGGCGGCGCAACAGTTGGAGTTTGAGGAGGCGGCAAAGTTGCGCGATCGCATTAAGCAATTGCGTCAAAAGTTATTGGGATCGTAATCGTTCGGGGGTAGGGACAAAGAGAAAGAAACTTAGAGCGCAGCGCCTGAATTAGAACATTAATCGAGCGTTGCTAGGGGTTTGACGCTTGCAGGGATCTGTTCTCAGTCTGTTTTTGAAATCTCGACTCCGACAATCGCCACGTTCTTCTCCATGTTCTCAAATTGACTCCCTACTCCCCTGAATGATTACTTGAGAGCGTTTTCTAGACTCATGAGGACACTCTTCCAGATGAGCTGTTAACCGTTGCCTTATTCCCCTGAAGGGTACCTCACGTGACCAATAACTGCTCTAATGGTTTACCCGACTGTAAAACTCTGAAACCATTCATTGTCCTTGATGGCATCAAAATCGGGATCGGACTGAGCGATTTCTTTAGTTGCGGGATTGAGTTGCATGGCTTGCTTGAGATTTTCGATCGCGCGATCGCTATCTTCTTGCAACGCATAACACCGAGCTTTTCCATACCACGAATCGGGCAATTCAGGCTGCAATTGACTGGCGCGATCGTAGACTTCAAGTGCCTCGTTGTAGCGTTCTAATTTCGCCAATACCGATCCCTTATGACACAGTGCCGTAACGTCGTTCGCTTCAATCTCTAAAGCCTTATCGTATAACGCCAGTGCTTTCTCGTAATCTCCTACTTTAAACGACGCTTGCCCTTGCTGCACGTGATAGTCAAATAATTCTTTCAGTTGTCCCGATAGCTTTTGTTGAAATTGGAGCGAATCTTCTAAAGTATTCTTCGCTTCCGACATCACGTTTTGTGCCGACAGTGCCATCGATACCAATTCTTTCAATTGCGTCACGTCTTCGGGCTTTTGACGCGCCAATGCTCCCACGGAACCGCCCCCCTGACCTTCTAACACGGCGGTCATTTCTTTGCCCAATTCGGCTTTGAACTCCCGACCGAGTTTTTGTTCGACATCTTCGGCAACGCGATCCACAACGCTGCGGCGCAATAACCAAACCGCTGCCACCGCCGTAATGGGAAATAAAATTAATACGACAATCAGAACATTGAGCAAATTAATCGTCCAGCCAAATTGTTGGTGAATTTCCGACTGAATCCACTCGCGAAATTCTGGATTATCGTCAAGATTTTCATTTAACAACTGCTGCATCTGCAACCGTTCTTCTGGCGAGAGTTCCGATTCGGGCACATCGGGGGGGGCGGGGGGAAGAGTCGGTTCGGGAGACGGCGGTACCGTTGCAGCAGGATTCGGTGGGGCGGGAGACGGCGGCGGATTGGGCGTTTGGATGGTCCCTTGCGGTGAGGGAGACGGCGATGGAGAGGGCGATTGAGCCTTCAGCGCCTCGGCAGAAAAGAGCAGGGTCGAAAGGGTAATAGCAAGCGAGTATTTGAGTTTCATTGGCGTTTTCCCTTATCCGTTGGTTAACTGCTTAAAACGTTCGTCTTCGCGCAGGGGGGCAAAGTCTGCTTCGGTTTTTGCCAGTTGTGGGTAGTCGCTCGAATTGAGCGCGATGGCACGTTGCAGGGATTCGATCGCGCGATCGACTTGACCCTGCGAGGCATGGCAGCAGGCTCTGCTATACCAAATGTCGGCACGATTCGGCTCGATTTGGACGGCGCGGTCGTAAGCCTCGATCGCCTCGGGGTAACGTTCTAATTTTACGAGTGCCAAGCCTCGATTCATCCATGCCTTAGCATAATTCGAATCGATTTTAATGGCAGCATCGTAAGCGGCGATCGCCTCCTCGTAACGCTCCAAGCAAGCCAGGGCAAATCCCATGTTATTCCATGCCGCCCCGTAGTCGGGTTTGGCTTGGGTAGCGCGATCGTACGCCGCGATCGCTTCTGGATAAGATTGCAGGGCAATTAAGGCTTGAGCGCGATAGTTCCAAATGTCGGCGTGGTGGGGTTGGGCGTCCACGGCGCGATCGAACGAGTCTAAGGCGGACTCGAATTGCTGCAACTGCATCAGTGCCAAACCGCGATGGGTCCAGGCTCTGGCATAGTCGGGGCGCAATTGGACGGCGCGATCGCACGATTCGACTGTTTCCTGGTAGCGTTGCAGTTGGAACAAAGCACTGCCGCGATTGTGCCAAACGGTGGCGTCGTCGGGTTGCAGGTCTAGGGCGCGATCGTACGCCGCGATCGCTTCTTCATAGCGACCTTCCCCAAAGTGAGTATTGCCTTGCTCGAATGCCTCGCGAGCCGGACTGACGGGAGCCGCAGTCTCCGACACCGGTTCGGGTGGGTTGCGAGGGGGGGGATCCGACGAACCGACCTCCACCACCTCAGCATTCACGCGCGTTTCGGCAACGGCACCCTCTCCATTCTCATCTTCGGGTTCGCTCGCCCGAGCCTTGTCACTCGACCCCAACAACAGCGGATTGTAAGGGCGCTGGCGGGGGGATTCCGGGGGGATGCTACCATTGGGGGCACTCACGCGATCGATCGCGCTTTCCACGTTCGCCATCCACCGCTGGAGTTCGGCGACCGCGTCGGCTTTGCGGCTTTCGATTTCTTCGAGTTGCACGTCGGCGCGTTCTTCGAGGCGATCGAGTAAAATCCAGTAACACAGCGCCGCAAACAGGGGCAGCAGCAGCAGCAAGACTAACAACCCCAGCATCAGGGGTTCGCGGTAGCGAAAGGCACGTTCGACTTCGGCGTCAATGCGATCGCGGATCGCCGCACTCTCGCGGACGGCTTCTTCAATCGCCTCTCGCTGTTGCCGTTCCTCGCGAAGGCGATCGAGTTCTTGGCGTTCGGATTGGGACAGGGGAGGCGTCGGTTGCGCCTCGGGAGTCGTTTGGGCGATCGCGTGTCCCGTTGCCAACATTGCCACCACAACGATCGCGCTGCTGGCGGTGGAGCGTAAATAAGATTGGTAACGCGCGGTCGCGATTGCGACTCTCTCGAAAACGTTCATGAGAATTTCCGGGAGTTTGGAAACTGTCTGCGAAAGCAGGCGGAGCAAAAACGACTCGGCGGTTTGAGTCGCCGTCCCCAACCAGAAGGGGGGCTGACGGGTCAACGAATAATCCCGAACTGTTCCAATTGTGCCAACTTATCGATCGCCTGGAAAATTATTTTTCACCAGCATCGCATTAAGTGGGGGGATTTGTCCCCCACCGAGGCGCGATCGCGCCGTCTCAAGCACGGGTCAATCCCAGATTGTTCCTTCCCCCCAGCTTCCGATAATTTGATAGAATGACGAGTCTGCAACTCAATCGCGATGCTTTCATAAAGGAGATGCCCCTATGGCCCGCCTCTATTACGACACGGATGCCAATTTAGACCTGCTCGCAGACAAAACCATCGCCATTATCGGCTACGGCTCTCAAGGTCACGCCCACGCCCTCAATCTCAAAGATAGCGGCATGAACGTCATTGTCGGGCTGTATCCGGGGAGTAAGTCTGCCGAGAAAGCAAAAAATTCCGGACTGACGGTTCACGCGGTCGCCGACGCCGCCAAAGCCGCCGACTTAATTATGATTTTGCTCCCGGACGAGGTGCAAAAAGCCGTCTACAAAAATGAAATCGAGCCGAATCTCAGCGAAGGCAATATGCTGGCATTCGCTCACGGCTTCAACATCCACTTCACTCAAGTCGTTCCCCCCGACTTCGTAGACGTGATGATGGTCGCCCCCAAAGGTCCCGGTCACCTGGTGCGGCGCACCTACGAACAGGGAGAAGGCGTTCCCTGCTTGTTTGCGGTCTACCAAGATGCTAGCGGTCAAGCCCGCGATCGCGCCATGGCGTATGCGAAAGGGATTGGCGGCACCCGCGCCGGAATCCTCGAAACCAGCTTCCGCGAAGAAACCGAAACCGACCTTTTTGGCGAACAGGCGGTGCTGTGCGGCGGTCTGAGCGCCCTAATCAAAGCCGGATTCGAAACCCTCGTCGAAGCGGGATACCAGCCGGAATTGGCGTATTTTGAATGCTTGCACGAGGTGAAGCTGATCGTTGACCTGATCGTCGAAGGCGGATTGGCGAATATGCGCTACAGCATTTCCAACACTGCCGAATACGGCGATTACACGCGCGGTCCCCGTATCGTCACTGACGAGACTCGCGCCCAAATGCGCCAGATCCTCGACGAAATTCAATCCGGTGCCTTCGCTCGCGATTTCGTCCTCGAAAACCAAGCGGGCAAACCCGGACTGACGTCGATGCGCCGCAAAGAAGCCGCCCACCCGGTCGAAGCCGTGGGTAAAGACTTGCGGGCGATGTTTAGCTGGCTGAAAAAACGCTAGGGAATCGCCCTATTCCTCCTGCTGAGAGCCTTCGACCTCTTCGATCGCCTCTTCCGTGCGACCGTAGGGGTCGGTTTTGCGTTCGCGCTCGGGCATCATGTTGGCTAAAAAGTTATTAATAGTTGCCCGCGTGTTGGCGCTTGCCGTACTTAACGGTTTGGGCAAAAATTTATCGCCAAAACCGATAAAAATAATCAGCAGAAAAATGATAAATCCAATCGTACCTTTACGCATTTGATATATCCCGGCAATGCCGTGGCAGTAGGGGCAGTTCAATAGAGTTTTGTTTAAGGCAATAGGGGGAACGGGTGACTGGTTGATTGCACGGGCGCTTCGCAAAGCGCCTCGACGACAGGTGACTCCCCTTACTCCTATTTTTGACAAAAACCGGGCAAATGCGATCGCCCCTCAGCCATTTTCGTCAAATCCCTCGGGACGATGGCGGTACCACTGACCTTCGGCTTCCAGTTGGGTGGCGAGGGCGATTAAAGTGGATTCGGCGGCGGGTTTGCCCACCAATTGGACGCTACGGGGCAGACCGTTGGCACCAAATCCGGCGGGAAGGGCGATCGCGGGCTGTCCGGTGGCGTTGAACGGCGGCGAGGGGGCAATCCATTGGACAATTTTCGCCAAAATGACCTCGGGGTCTAGATCCTTCCACTCGCCAACCCGAATCGGCGGATGGGCGTACACCGGCAACACCAGCACGTCAAACGACTCGAAAAAGGCGACGATGCGACGGGCGACCACCTGCAATTGCGACACGGCTTGCAAGTATTCTCCGGCAGAAATGGCGCGATCGAGCAACCAGCGATTCATCGGTTCGAGCAGTTCGGCGGGCAATCCCGTGGCGGCGACGCCAGACTGCCAAACGGCGGTAAATGGTTCGATTAAGTCGCGAAAATCGGGACATCCCGGTTCGACGGCGTGACCCATGGCTTCGAGTTGTGCCACGGTGTCAAGGACGGCTTGCTGGCATTCGGGGGCGATCGCGTCAATGCCGGGGATCTCGGTGGCGTAAGCAATTCGTAGGGCGGCGGGCGGTCGGCGGGTCATCTCCAGAAACGAGACTTCGGGATCGCCCAGCCAGTAAGGATCGCCGGGGACGTAGCCGGAGGCGATATCGAGAAAGGCAGCCGCATCGGCAACCGTGCGAGCGATCGCCCCTTTGGTGGCAATGCCGTTGAGCCGATCGCCCACGGGTGCGTGGCTAATCCGACCCCGTGCGGGTTTGAGTCCCACCAGACCGCAACAGGCGGCTGGTCCGCGAATGGAACCGCCCCCATCCGACCCTTGGGCGATCGCGCACAGTCCCGCCGCCAGAGCCGCTGCTGCGCCCCCACTAGAGCCACCGGGGGTATAGTCTGAGTTCCAGGGATTGCGAGTGGGGGGAAATCCGGGCGGTTCGGTATAGGGCAGCGATCCGGCTTGGGAGGTGGCGGTTTTGCCGAGGAGGGTGAATCCGGCTTGTTGGATGCGCTCGACGATGCCTTCGGTGTAGGGCGGGAGGCGATCGCGCAGGGCGGCGACTCCTAAACTACAGGGAATGCCTTCGACGGCGACGAGATCTTTGATAGAAATCGGCACGCCGAAAAAAGGCGGCAAGTCGGTATTCCCGTTGGTTTGGGCAAGGCGTTCGGTTTGGGCTTTCGCTTCGGCAATGGCGCGATCGCTGCTGAGGTGAACGTAACTGCCCAAGTCGCGATCGAATTGTTGGATTCGGTTTAAATACAGTTCGGTTAATTCTAAGGGGGAAATTTCTTTAGATCGAATCAGTTTGGCTTGTTCGAGGGCGGGAAGAAAGGCGAGGTCGGAATTCATGAGAATTGTTTGAAAGGGCGTGGACGGGGGAGGGGATAGGGAGATAGGGAGAGAGAATTTTTTTGATTACCAAAACATATGATTGAGGAAATAGCGAAATAATTTAATTTCATTGGGTTCGCGGTAATCGTCGGGCAGTAATTCTGTCAGTGCCGAGCGTAAATCGTCTAACGCTGCTTTGACTTGTTTCGGTTTGGGATGTTTGGATTGGGGAAAGGTTAGGGGTTTGCCAAAGCGGATCGTCAATTCTTTGCGAAAATACAGGTCGTTGGTGCCAATTAACGCCACCGGAACGATGGGAACCCCCGATCGCAAGGCATAAATCACCGCTCCCCGCTTCAGGGGAAGTTGCAACTGACCTTCGACATTCCCCAACCGTCCTTCGGGAAACACCATAATGCTGTCTCCCCGCGCGAAAATGGCACTCGCAGCGCGATCGAGCCGTCGCAACATTTCAATCGAACTGCTTTTGGGCACGTCCCGCTCGATGTCTTCGGCTAACTCGGCGAGATCCTCTCGTCCGGCTTTGGCGTGCTGCAATACCGCTATTTCTTCTTTCCACAGGCGATCGAGGGGAATCACCCCTTTAGCCAGGCGCAGGAAAACCCGCTTCCACCAGTTGTTATATAAGGTGCGAGCGTCGGCGAGGATGTAATAAAACGGGGAGGCGGGAACTTCCGAGAGGATTAAAAACGGATCGATGTGATTGAGGTGATTGGGGGCGAGTAAGGCGGGTTGGGTGGGAATGTTTTCGGGATGTTCGACTCGGACGCGAAAGCAGGTGCGAATGTACGATCGCAACACGCAACGCCGCACGTTACCGCTCAATTTTGCCTCTCGCTGTCCTCGCGCGATTTTTTCGGCATTCTCCAACCCCCGTTGAATGGATTGGCGGACGGCGCGATCGCGGGCGGCGTCTAAGCCTTCTCGGACTCGTTGAATGCGTTCGGGGGTGAGTCCGTAACGGGGAGGGGGTTGGTGACTGGATGGAGAACTCATATTGTCGTCGTGTTCGATAGCCTCGCCGCTCGCTGGGGGCGAACGTGTATTTAACCTAAGCTAGAGACTACCGCACCCCGGACGGGGATCGCACGCTTTCAAAGCTGTCACGCGAGATCGAGAGGCGATCGCCCATTTGGCTAGAACCCGCCATGGACGGTTTGCCAACTGGCACGATCGAGATAACGATCCCTCAATCCTTGACACTATGCCTATCTGTAATCTTTGTACAACCAGCGATCGAGAAATGCTTGCACTTGCACCAACAGGGTATCCACGCGATCGAGGTCTTCGGCGGTCCCTTCGCCCGAACCGCATTCGGCGCGTTCTTCGACCGTTCGGGCAATGTCGGGTAAGAAGCGGATTGCTGCCATGGCACTCCCGCCTTTGAGTTGGTGAATTTTACGAGCGAGTGTGGCAAAATCGCCAGCGGCTAAGGCGTCCCGAGCTTGTTGCACGTAGGTGGGCGCATCTGCCATAAACGTTTGCAGCAGGTCGATTTGGAAGTCGCGATCGCCCCGCGAGAATCGATCCAGGCTTTGCCAGTCGATGGGAATGCGATCGGGGTCGAGGGGGGGAACGTCGGCGTTTGGGAGAGACTGAGAGGCAGCCGAGCGATCGCCCAGTTGATGGCGTTTCCCCGACCAGCGATGCAGGAGCGTATCGAGTTCGGGCAATCGAATCGGTTTGCACAGGTAGTCGTTCATCCCGGCATTCAGGCATTTTTCGCGCTCGTTGGCAGCGGTACTCGCCGTGAGCGCAATTACGATCGCCTGTCGGCTGGCAGCGTCCCGGTACTGGCGCAGGTGGCGGGTGACGTCGTAACCGTCGAGTTCGGGGATGAAGCAATCCATCAGCACGATATCGTACTCGATCTGGGTGAGGCGATCGAGGGCTTGCTGTCCGTCGCCGACGCAATCGCATTGCTCGTATCCCAAGTTACGCAGTTGTTTGAGGGTGACTTTTTGATTGATCGGGGTGTCTTCAACTAATAAAATCGCGATTTGGCGTTGACCATGGCTAGGGTAGCGCGGATTGCGATCGGACTCGTCATTGGACACTGGAGTTCGCTCTAAAGCGTTGGGACAATCGGATTGAGAACGAGCAAGAGTTTTTAAGTCAGGCAGCTTTTGCAAGTATCGAGTCCAATAGAACGCGATCCAATTCCCGATCGGGCGAACAAAAGCCAACCATTGACGACCGCTCGAAATAGTTGGATTGGGGAGAAACGATCGCATCTGCATGGTTCGGGTTCAAACTCAATCTTAAGGTTTCGAAAGTTGACGTCCAATGCGGATTTCAACGCGATCCGCAATGCAACCGACGACAACTATCTTCAGCATCGCTTGCAAAATTACATAAATGCTAAAAATTAAGGTTTTCCTTAGATTTTTCTTAGAATTGAATTCTCTCTCTTTCTTGCCAAAATTTAGCAAGAAACGGACGACCAAGACCGATCGCGTTCGACCAGTGCAACAATCCCGTCGCGACCCCGTGCTTTGGCTTCGTACAGGGCGCGATCGGCGGCTTGAATCAGGCTGGCGGGGGATTGATAGGCGCGGGGGATCGTGCTAGAAATGCCTATGCTCAAGGTGAGATAGGAACTGATGGGAGAGGCGGGATGATAAATTTCCAACCGCGCAATACAATTGCGAATTTCCTTAGCAATAAAATGTGCGCCTTCGCGATCGGTATTCGAGAGAATCACGGCAAATTCTTCGCCGCCGTAACGCGCCACTAAATCGCTCGGACGCTGGGGAACGGAAGCGATCGCCGCCGCGACGGTTTGCAAGCAGCGATCGCCTGCGGGATGACCGTAGGTATCGTTATAGGGTTTGAAAAAGTCGATGTCGCACAAAATCAACGAGAGCGGTTGGTTTTGACGGCTGGCGCGTCGCCATTCGCTTTCGAGGATGCGATCGAAGTGACGGCGGTTGGCAATTCGCGTCAACCCGTCTACGTTCACCAATTGTTGCAATTCTTGGTTGGCGCGTTCGAGCTGTTCGTAGAGTTCCGACTGTTGAATGGCGATCGCCACTTGGGTCGCCAGTTGCAGCAAGCAGTCGATTTCCCACGGTTTCCAGTGTCGCGGCGTCTCCCGATGGTGTACCGTCAATACACCCCAAACTTCGGTATTTCCGTTCTGGGTTCGGCGGACGATGGGAACGGACAGTAATGCTCGCACGCCAACGGCTTGGAGATAGTCTCGATAGTCCGGGTCGAGATCGTCGGTTCGATCGAGATCGGTAATAGCTTGGCTGAGGCGGCGATTGCGCCACTGTCGTTCGGGAAATCGAACCGAAACGTCGATATTCTCCATCGCCCCTTCTGCGGCTTCGAGACCGCCGCACTCGTCGTCGTTGGGGCTGAAGCGGTAGACCAACACGCGATCGGCTTTGAGGAAATGGCGCACTTGGGTGACGGTGGTTTGCAAAATATCGTGGAGGTTGAGCGATCCTCGAATGCGATCGAGCATACTGGCGAGCAACCGTTCTCGCTCGGCTTGCAGGCGAATTTCCTCGCGATCGCGCTGGCGAGCAATGGCGTAACAGAGCGATCGCACCAGGAGTTCGCCCTCAAACTGCCCTTTGACTAAATAGTCTTGCGCCCCTTTGCGCACCGATTCGACGGCTAGGTTTTCGTCGTTGAGCACCGTCAGCACGACGATGGGCATATGGGGAGCGTGAGTTTTAACTCGAATCAGCGTTTCGAGTCCCTGACTGTCGGGGAGGGATAAGTCCAACAGCACCACGTCGAAGTCGTCTTGTCTCAGACGAATTAATCCTTGGTCGAGACGCTTGACCTCGGTTAGCTCGAAGCGCGTCTGGTTGGCTTCGTCTAACAGCTCGCACACTAACTCGACTTCGGCAGGGTTATCTTCTACGAGAAGAATTTTTAGAATTCGATCGCTCACCAAAAGAGCTTCCCCAATCGTGCTGTTTCGTCGCGTCCTAGATTCCCCAAGTTTCGCCAACAGAATCGTGTTTTTGGATTGCACGCCATTGCGCTGCTTACCTCTTTCGATCCGTACCGATCTTTCAAACGAGCCAATTGAGTTCGAACCGTCCCTAGGATAGCACTATTCCAATCAGACGATGTCATTTGGCAGAGGGAGTTTCAGCAATTGTAGCAAATCGACTCAAGTCCGATCGCGGTTACCTCAAAGGCGAATTTGGGGGAAGGACGACGGTGGACAGCCAGAAATGTACGATTTCGCCAATGGTTTCAAAAAAGCAATCGGGATCTGAGGGTTTGATGGCGTAACAGTTGGCTTGCATGGCATAACTGGCAAAAACATCGCTCGGGTTGTGCGAGGTGGAAAAAACCACGGTCGGAATGAGACTGAAGCTCGGTTCGGCTTTGAGCCAGTGCAGCAGTTCCAATCCGTCTACTTTGGGAACGTTGAGATCGAGAATAATGAGATCGGGTTTGGGAGCGGTGGCGTCAGTACGGGTTCGATTGAGAAACTCGACCGCCGCTTGACCGTTGCGGACGCAGTGCAACCGGTGGTGAATTTGCTGGTGTTCGAAGGCTTCTCGAATTAAATCGAGATCGCCTGGATTGTCTTCAACGACTAAAACGTCTTTGAGTCCATTCGATCTTGGGACTCGCCATTCAACTTGCGAGCAAACAGAGAGGTGGGTCACGGTAGTACGACACGAAGATGCGATCGGTTTGGTGCCAGAGCTACGGGGGCTTTCTGGCACTCTACCTTTATTGTTCCCAATGGAAACTCTCCGCGTCATCCGCAATTTTGCCAAAGAATTGAGCAATTTGGCACCATTTCTCGGATCGATGCACAATAGCGTATTTTTGTCAACTGAGATCTGGCTGAAACTGAGTCTGAAGGTTGCCAATTCGACTCACCGAGAGAGAGCGAGCCTGTCTGCGGCTGAAGAGAAACTCGACACGGGGATTTCAGATCGAGCCTCCTCCTGGGTCGAATTGGATCGGAGCCGCGATCGCCCCGATGGGAAAGAATGTCCTAATTTTAAATGAAGGCAACCCTGACATTCACCCATCGCTTGCAGGTTGCGAGTAAAGCCTCGAAGTCTCCCGAAGTTGCTTGTTGGGTAAATTCGATAATTTCTGATTCCGCGATTCGCGCCTCCCGCATTGCCGATCGCACGCTACGCAGCACTCGATAGGCTTGATACGAATCTCGTTCGGTGGCGGCTAAAACATTCACTTGAGGATATTTCGGTATCATTGTTCGGTCTCTGGTGCGACCAGAGCCTCCCAGGTCAGTGTCGAAAATCGGTTCCTAGGATTCCTAGATCGATTGTATCTTTTTTCCCCAGACGCGGTGTTAGCGCGACGCGCCCTAACCGACGAAAATACTGGGTTTGAGGAATTGGCGATCGAAAAACATTTGCCCAACCAATAGAGCAGTTGTCAGTCCCGTGCGGTACGCCTCAGTTGGAGAAGGCAACGGGCAACAGAACGTGTAGTGTACCTCATCAAAACCTTGGCAATGCTCTAGATGGATGTTCCCTTGAGTTTAGACGAGCGATCGCCCGATTGAGTTTCGTCGAGTCGCGATCGCCGAGCTAACCGTTGCCATGGGGAAGGGTAAAATAAAACGTCGAACCGCATCCGGGTTCCGAGTCCACCCAGATCCGACCGCCGTGACGTTCGACAATTTTGTGACAGATGGCTAAGCCAATTCCCGTTCCCGAGTATTCGTCGCGGGCGTGCAGTCGCTGAAAAATCTGAAAAATTCGGCTGCGATACTTCGCTTCAATGCCAATGCCATTATCCGCCACGACAAAGCACCATGCGCCATCTTGAAGACTCGCGCTCAGGCGAACGACTGGCGGGCGATCCGGATGGGAATACTTGATGGCATTGCCGATTAAATTTTGAAACAATTGGATTAATTGGGACGCATCGGCGATCGCGGTGGGCAATCCCTCGTAGGTAATCTTGGCGCGGGACTTGCGAATGGCAGCGTGTAGATTGGCGATCGCTTCGGAAACCGCCCAATTGCAATCGATCGGTTCGCAGGTTTCCGGCTGGGTACTCAAGCGCGAATACAGCAACAAGTCATTCACCAACGCCTGCATGCGATCGCTGCCTTCAACAATGTAGTGAATGAACTTATCCGCCTTGGCATCAATGCGATCGCCGTAGCGCCGACTCAGGAGTTTGGCATAACTGGCGACCGTGCGCAACGGTTCTTGCAAATCGTGAGAGGCGACATAAGCGAACTGTTCCAATTCGGCATTAGATCGCGCTAGCTCCCGAGCGTAGCGGGTTTGATTATCGAGTAAATTGGCTTGATAGAGAGCGATCCCCACGCGATCGGCTAATTGTTGCAGCAATTCGATTTCCCGTGGTTTCCACGTTCGCGGTCGGTGACACTGTTGCACGCACAGCAATCCCCACAACACCGGCTCGTCGAACGGTTGAGATCCGGCGGGAAGCACATCGTCGCTTTCCCAATCGCCGAATAAAATCGGCACGATCGCGTTGGCGCGAATGCGGTAGCGTCTCAAAAAGTCGAGATAGCACGGATCGAACTGCGTCCGTTCCACGTCCTCGACAGCGATCGTGTCACCTTGTCGGTGCTTGCGGACACATTGCTCGCGACAGTATTCGTCGATAATGACGCGATCGCGCATGGAAGTAATGCCCGGTGCGGCAGCTTCGCTCACCACTTTGCCCAATCGATCCGAATCGAGGCGGAAAAACAATACCCGGTCGGCTTGAAACAGGACTTGCAATTCCGTGACTGTGGTTTCTAGAATCGTTTCGATACACAGGGATTGGCGAATTTTCAGAGTCAGCGATGCGAGCAATTGCTGGTACTGAACTTGACGCTGGCGTTCGGCTTCGGCGCGTTTTTGGGCGGTCACGTCGCGCACGCTACCTTGCAACTTGGCAATCCGACCGCTACTGTCGCGAATTGGCACTAAAATCGCGCGTTCGCTCTGGGACTCGACCGTCGTTTCGTAGCAAATCGGCTCTCCCGTTTCGACGCAAGTGGCGTAACGCGCCTCGACCTCAGTGGCAATCTCGGGCGGAAACACTTGGGCGGGGGTTTTTCCCGCCACTTCAGCCGCACTTTTGCCCCACAATCGCTCTTGGGTGGGGTTGATCGCCTCGTAGACGAATCGATCGCCATCGAGGACGTCAACTAAGAAAATGCCGTCGGCGGAGCGATCGAAAATCCCGGCGTAGAGGGCTTCGCTGGCTTGCAGTCGCTCTCGGGCTTGTCGCCGTGCCAGGTAGTTGCGAATAATTTCGCCCGCAACGCGCAATAATTGGGCGGCTTCGACCGACCAATCGCGCTCGTTCCCCATGCAGTTGTTAAAGCCGATGGTGCCCCACAATTTGCCCTGGCGATCGCGAATGGGAACGGCGAGAACCGAACCGATGTTGAAGCCGTCCAGCAAGACTTTCTCGGCGTTGGCGTCGCTGGGGAGGGCGTCGAGGTGGGAGGCGACGATATCGCGATCGCGCTGCAATTGCTCGAACCACCACGGATAGCTGGAGACGGACAGGTGTTGCAAGCACTGCTGGGGACAGGGGCGATTGGGATTGTTGCACCACTGATGCAGGACTTCCAAGATTTTGTCGGCTTGGAATTGTCCCAAATAGACGCAGTTGGTGTCCACGGCGCGACCGAGGTGTTCGAGCAACCGATCCAGGTCGATGGCTTCGTCGGTGGTTAGTTCCCGGGAGACTTGTGCTAGGGCAGTTTCGAGGATGGAACGATAGCGCAGTTGGGCTTCGGCGCGTTCGCGAGCGGTAATATCGATGGCGATGCCAATGGCACCGTTGGGGCGATGGTCCGAGTCTCGTAGCGGGACGGCGCGGTTTTCAAAGATGCGATCGCTGACTTCGACGATCCAGGTGCGTTCTTCTCCATTGAGAACCCGACGCATGTTCTCGAGTAAAATTGGCTGGTCGGCATAGCGCGTGAATACTGAGTGACCGACGCTACTGGTGGTTTGGGGTTGGAGGGGTTCGAGTCCTTTTCCATCGATAAAGGTAAAAATACCGTCGCGATCGAGGGCGTAGAGGATAATGGGGGCGTTGGAGACGACGGTATCGAGCAGGGCTTTCTGCTGCTGTTGTTGCGTTTCGGCGCGCTTGCGATCGGTAATCTCTTCGCTGAGGGCGCACAGATAGACGATCGTGCCGTCTTCGTCCCGGGCGGGAAAGACGCGCTCGTGCATCCAGCGAACGTTGTCGCCGATGGTGATGCGATATTCCACATCGAGGCAATCGGGACAACCCTCGTCCAGCCATTGATACACGAGGGCTTGGATCTCGCCGCGATCGTCGGGATGCATGATGTCCCAAAACAAATCGAGGTCGTGAGCCACGCTTTTCGGACTCAAACCCCAGATGCACTCGTACATCGGAGAGATGTAATAGGCTTGTTGCAGGTCGGGAGAGGAGATCCAGAAGACGGCTTCGATGTGTTGGACGAGCAGTTGAAATAGACTGGAATTAATTTGCGCCAGGTCGTGACGTTGGGTTGGGTGGGGGGGGACGCAGGCGCGGGTTTGGGCAATGGTACGGGTCAAGCGGAGGGAGCGTTCGAGGGCGTCTGCATTGAGGTCGTCGCGCACGAGGTAGTCGTCGGCTCCCCGTTCGAGGGCAGCTCGTCCCAATTCGGCGGTGTCGGTCAGGACTATGACTGCCGCAATCGCATAGCGCGATCGGATCGCCTGCAAACTTTGCCAACCTGGCTCTGGATCGGCGGATCGAAGCGCGATCGAGTAAGTGACGTCCGCAGGAATTGCATCACGAGCGATCGAAATTAAATCACTTTCTAGCGATTGAATCGTCCAACGAATGGTTTCGATCCGATCGAGTGAGCGGCGCAGGATACGTTCGTCCTCCTCGTTGCCGTCTACGAGCAACAGATGGCACGCTTGAGACTTCATGGCGAATTAAGCTCGATTGCAGTTGAAAGCACTAAGTCCGATGGGGCGAGAATGCACCTCGATCTCCGATTTTACTCAATTGCATCAAAGGCGATCGCCTATTATGTCAAAAATTTTGCCAAGGTAAATTATTCTTAATATGCGATCGCAATTAAGATACTATCGAAATAAAATCGAGTAAGTGATGGGCTAACTGCAATTTGTCGCAGGGGGCGATCGCTTGTTGGCGACCGTGGCGATCGAGCAGGACGGCTTCGTTGGTATTGCTGCCAAAGCCAGCGTTGGGGCGGTCTACGGGATTGGCAACGATCGCGTCGAGGTGCTTGCGCTGCAATTTCTCGCGAGCGGGCGTCATAATATCGCCGGTTTGAGCGGCAAACCCGATCAGCCGCTGGTTGGGTTGTTTCAACTGTCCCAATTCGGCAGCAATATCGGCAACGGGTGCCAGGGGAATGGCATCGCCGAGCGATCGCTTGGGCAGTTTCTCGGGACTGTAGCGGGCGGGTTTTGCATCTGCCACTGCCGCTGCCATAATAATCCAATTCGCATCGGCTAGATTATCCACCATTGCCCGATGCAGGCGATCGGCACTGGTCGCCTCGATGATTCGCACGGGGGGCAATTCAGCGATCGCGCCTGCCTCCATTGTGCCCCGCACCAAGGTCACCGACGCGCCGCGATGGAATGCCGCTCGTACCAGTGCCAATCCCATTTTGCCGCTGGAGGGATTGCCCAGAAATCGCACCGGATCCAGGTATTCGAAGGTTCCGCCAGCACTGATGAGAAATTTCTGGTTTAAAAAATCTCGCTTTCCTTTGGTGAATAATAGCGATTTCAGGTAAGCGATAATCTGACTTGGGGCTGCCATGCGACCGGAGCCAACGCGATCGCACGCTAAAATTCCCGCTTCCGGCGCAACCGCATGATAGCGCGAGTCGGCTTGCAATTGCTGCCAATTGCGCTGCACCGTCGGTTGCTGCCACATATCCGTATTCATCGCCGGAGCGAGTAGAATGGGACAAGTGGAGGCGAGGACGGTATTGGTCAGCAGGTTATCAGCCATGCCCCAGGAGAGCTTGGCGAGGGTGTTTGCCGTTAAAGGAGCGATCGCCATTACCTCTGCCCATTCTCCCAGTTCGATGTGGAGCGGTCGTCCGCGATTGCCCTGCCAAAACTGCGCGTCGGTGTAAGCCTCGTGGCGACACAGGGTCGAGACCGTCAGCGGCGTAATGAATTCTGTGGCGGCGTCAGTGAGAATGGCGCGAACCTCGGCACCCGCTTTCGCCAACGTCGAGATAACTTCGCAAACCTTATAGGCAGCGATTCCACCGCTGAGTCCAATTAGTATTCGCCGACCTTGCAACACGATCCGATTTCAAACATAAAATGCGACGGCACGACCCCTATCTTATCGGTTGTGGGGACATGGCGTACCGCCGCGATTTTAACTCAAGTGGGACTAAGCTTCGTCGTAAGCTTCTAAATCGAGCAGGTGGAGGTAAGGTTCGACCAGTTCCGGACGCTGAAAGGCAATCGCACGGAGCAAATGCCAGTCGTCTAATCCTTCAAACGGATGGTTGTAGTCGTCTTGCTCCAGCCGATTGGCTAACGTTGCAACCTCTTCTGGCGTTAATGCCGAGATTTGTTGCTTGGACATCGTTGCACTTGCCATGTCGTGCCTCCTTACCGAATACCTGCGTTTGTTACCGATCCGACCCGTACGGTTCGATCGTATCGTATTCTTTGCCGATCGCGTCAGTGCGATCGGTTGGTTTCTGCCTACTGACCGATGGGGTGGGTTTCCGGCAAATCCGTGGCGACTTTGGTGGCTTCGCTATCGCAACTGGGGTGTCCGAAACCGCTGGCACTGACGTTCTGTCCGGTGGCGCGATCGATACTGATATCGTAGATAATATTATCGTCGCCGGTGGGACTGACGCCAGCGGGAACGTAGTCGAAACCAACGGCATCGCGCACTTTCCAGGCGATGTTGTGGTCGGTGCAGGAGGTATCGCCGCTGACGCCGAGTCCGCCGACGATTTCGCCATTGCTGTCGTACAGTGCCAAACCGCCGCCAAACACGTTGACGCCGCCAATTTTACCGCCGACCATCGGGTCGTTGGACTGTCCGTAGCGATTGGCATTGCCTCGATAGGCCACAGCGGGGTTGACGGGGTTGCTCGCTTGCAAGCCAAATAGGCTCTGTCCCGGTTGCACGGGAGAGAACAGGTTGGCGCTTGAGAGGGCAAGGTTGGAAAGGCTGAAAGCGTTGGCAGTATTGGCTTTTTGGGCAGCGATAACGCGGCTTCCGGGCCATTGCGCGCCTCGATCTTCGCCGGAAAATGCGATCGCGCAGACGACGCCGTCGCGGTTGAGTGAGGCGACCCACATTTGATTGCTCAAGCCACCGTTTCCACCGGCTTCAACGACTGATTCTAAGGCGGCTTTGAGTTCGCCGTGGCTGGGTAAGGTGTCGCACGAGGCGTTCAGGGCGATCGCTCGTTGGGGAAATAGGCTAAAAAGGGTGAAGAGGGCGAGGGTTAGGGTGAGGGCAAACCGGGCGATCGCGATGGGGATGCGGTTGTAAAATTTTGTTAACATTACGCTCCTGTGATGTCACGTTTTCATTAAACAATGGTTTGGGGACATCGAGGGCGGCACGGTTGCGATCGGTTGGGTTGGATGGGGGAAGATAGAGGCGATCGCGTTTGGGGAAATTAGACTCATGACCGAGACGCTCACCTTGCAGATTCCCGATGCTATCGATCGACGCTTGGTGGATACGGCTAAGTTTTGTTTGAGTTGATATTAGTCATCGATTGGTCCTGGCTGGGTCTGGCTGACCGACCCGTTTAAGCGACGGCAAAATCGGTTAAATGGCGACTTTTGGGTCGAATAAATCCCAACACGATATCTTCTTTAGGAATGCCGAGTTCCAAAAGTTCGATCGCAACTCCTGTTTCGGTTCCATCTGACTCAACCCATATTTTTTCACCAACAATTCGCAGATGCAATATAACCGCATGAACTCGTCCCGTTCGGTCCCATCCCGTATCCAGTAGCAAGTAATTGTCCGTTACAGGGTCGCAAAGCAATAGGGTTTCAATGTCTCCATCACTGGGTTGATTTTGTGCGTGCTGTTTTAGGATTTTCGCAATAATTTTCCGGTAATTCTCTAATTTATCCATTGGGCGATCGCCTCCCTATCCGGATCGAACACGATTGAGTAAATTTGTTGGTCTCTGACAATATCTTGGATGGCAGGTTTTTGGAAAAAATCTTGGTAAACTTCTTCAGGAATAGCTAAATACAGTTTTCGGTCTGGATTGACACGACGCAATATGCTTCGATACATATTATACTGACCAAGCGCTTTTTGGAGTTCATTGATTTGTGAAGGGCTGTTAAAGCCAGCGATTTGTGGCAACTGCTCTCCTCCGAGTTAGATGAAAGGGTAACTAAATCAAACTTCCGCGCTACAATGGAGCGGTATTATATTTCTAATTCTAAGATTCGTAATTTTGTACATAGTAACTTTAATCATGGTAGCATAAACGTTTGTGGAGAAAATTGGCACCCTGGCGACACCGCCAACAAAGAATCCACCACCAGTCACCCATCGGAACTACGCCACGACTTCACCGAAGCACCGGATCCCGATCGCCTCTATAACCGCACCGCAGAACTAACCACTCTCAAACAGTGGATACTCGAAGACAAAATCCGCATCGTCACTATCTTCGGACTGCCAGGTATCGGTAAAACCACCCTAGCCAGAGCACTCGTCGAACAGATTAAAGATAACTTCGATTATATTCTATGGCGCAACTGCACCGAAGCGATCGCTCCGAAATCGCTACAAACCCACCTCATGCAGTTCTTCTCCCAAAACCGAGATAAAGACACGCAACTGCCATCCCCGCTGGACTATCTGCGATCGCACCCTTGTCTGATTGTCCTCGACGACTTCCAAGAACTCTTCACCAGTGGCGCATTCGCGGGAACCTATCGCCCAGACTTCGGGAAGTATAGCAAATTTTGGCAACAAATTGCCCGATCGCCTCATAACAGTTGCTTCCTCCTGCTAAGTTGGGAAGAACCCACCGAAATTGCCATCTTAGAAGGAGAAAACCGCCACTGTCGCAGCTTGCAACTTCGCGGTTTGGGAGAAGCCGCAACCCAAATCTTGACCGACAAATGCTTGACCGACGAGGATAAATGGTCCGAACTCATCGACGGTTATGGCGGTAACCCCTCCTGGTTAAACATTATCGCCTCGACCATTCAGGATTTATTTAACGGTAGCGTCGATCGCTTCTTATCCTATCCGACCCGATTTCTTGGAAATTTAGAACCTTTATTGCAAGCACATTATCGCCGATTGTCGGAATCCGAGAAAACTGTCATGTTATGGCTGGCAAGTCAAAACGCGGCGGATATTACCGATAAACCGGCAGATTTGGCGTTGTCCGATTCTGAGTTTCTCAAAGCCATCCAGTCTTTGCGGAAACGAGGGTTAATTGAAAAAACGAGCGATCGCGGTTTGTCGCAGTTCGCCATTCAAGGTTTGTTTAAGGCATATCTAAACGGTCAATAGAATTGGCTGCGATCGGTTGGGTTGGATGGGGGGCGATCGAGGCGATCGCGAGCTGCTGGAATCCTTGGCAAATTTAATCGGGATTGGCGTTACAGACTGGGGGCGATCGGTTGAATTCGAGCAATTCATCGAATCGTAATAAATATTAAAACTCAGCCGCGATCGCATTACTGATTACTGCCGACTAAACAGCAGTAATAACACACTTTACGTTAGTTTTTGGTGAGTTTTGGCAATTTTACCCCATTTCGAGCGGTCCCAATCGATCTCTGCCGCCACGCACCCTACGAGCCGGAAGCTGGATCCCGTTAAGGGAGGAGTATGGCTCCGCCTTGCGGCGATCGACCGAGTCTGACAGTTACTGCAAGGCTCAATATTGCTCTAGTCAATAGAATGCTGCTCTCATCTCGGGATAACGCGACATTCACATCATGCTCAGTGGATATACAACAAAGAATAAGCATTGCTAGACTTGAAAAAATCTAGATTTTCAGTTAGAGTCATCGTAGAGCAGTAACGAGATTCTCAAATATGAGCATTAATTTAACTAAAGGGCAGCGTATCTCACTTGAAAAAGTCGCACCGGGACTGGAAGCTGGATTAATTGGCTTGGGTTGGGATGTCAACCAAGCCGATATGGGAGCTGAGTTCGATCTGGATGCATCCGCCTTTTTACTGGGTGGGGATGAAAAATTGGTCTCCGACGAACACTTGGTGTTTTACAACAATCCGAAAAGTCCCGACCCCGAAAATGCAATTGAATACATGGGAGACAATCGCACGGGAGCTGGAGAAGGGGACGATGAAGTCATTCTCGTCAATCTTCCCAAGGTTCCCAGTGACATTGAAAAAATTGCCATTACCGTCAGTATTTACGAAGCACACAAGCGTAAGCAAAACTTCGGTCAGGTGGATAATGCTTACGTTCGCTTGGTCGATATTCAAACCAAAAAAGAAGTGCTTCGCTACGATTTGACCGAGGAATATTCGGTCGAAACGGGATTGATTGTCGCCGAACTGTATCGCAGCAATCGCGAATGGCGCGTCAATGCTGTTGGTGCGGGATTTAAAGATGGTTTACCCGCAATTTTAGAAAAATATACGATGTAAGGAGAACTTAAATATGACAATTAATTTGCAAAAAGGACAGCGCATTTCGCTCAAAAAAGAAGCACCCGGTTTAACTCGCGTGATGTGTGGTTTGGGTTGGGATGTCATTGACAAACAGGGTGGATTTCTGAATTTATTTCAGGTGAAACCCGACATGGACATTGATGCTTCGGTTTTCTGCTTGGATGTCAATGACAAATTAAGGCATACCGCCGATTTCGTTTACTATCGCAACCTAAGACACAACTCTGGCGCGATCGTCCATCAAGGCGATAATTTAACTGGGGAAGGGGAAGGCGACGACGAGCAAATTATGGTCGATTTGCCTCGCATTCCCGATGAAATTTACAAGCTCTTGTTTGTGGTCAATATTTATAACTGCCAACCTCGCAAACAAGAGTTCGGACAAGTTGAGAATGCCTTCGTTCGCTTAGTTGATTTAACGAGCGATCGCGAAATTGCTCGTTACAATTTATCGGGAGCAGAATATCGAGACAAAACTGGTTTAATTGTGGCAGAAGTATTTCGACATGAGAATGATGAATGGTACATGAGTGCGGTGGGTGAAGGAATTTCAATTGTCGAACTCAAGGAATTGATCGATCGCTATTCTCGTTAAAGATTGCACTGTATAAGAGATTGAGGTACGCTGAGAATAATTGATAGAATAAATTTCAGCGTACTTCGATTTTGTCAATTTGGAGCCATGCAGTAATGACCGTAAACTTAAAAAAAGTCAGCAAATTTTATTAAAAAAAGCTGTCTCCAAACTCAAAGCAGGATTCATCGGATTGGGGTGGAATATTTCCCAATCTCGCGCTGGGGTTGATTTCGATTTAGATACGTCTGCGTTTTTGCTCAACGATCGCGATCGCCTGATTGAAGAAGTCCTGCGTTACGATTTAACCCAAGACTATTCAGTTGAAACGGCGATGGTTATGGCGGAATTAGAACGCCAAGCCGATGGATTGCATATGAACGCTGTAGGATCGGGGATTGCCGGCGGATTGCCCGCTTTGTTAGAATAGTATGGTTAGAGATCGATTGGAGCTAGTTATTAATGACGAT
>CAYQUF010000024.1:16861-36946 GCA_964420595.1 uncultured bacterium | reverse complement strand
AGATGTTTGGTTTGCCAGTCTATTGTCCGACGTTTTCGGATGTTTTGAAGGTGAGTGGGATTCGGTCGGGGGAGGGTAAATAGTCGGTTGGCGATCGAGGTTCTTTTAGAGGGCGATCGGTTTGATGCTCGGGTGGGTGTAAACGCTTAAGCGTTTACTACAAAACAAACTGGTAGGATAGATGTTTGAGTCCGGGAAAGTTAATCCCCGACCTCTATAACCCTACTTTATCATTATTTTTGCAAATTGACAAGTTTCTCAGTTAAAATCTGTTGGATTGGGGTGAGAATGGGAATTTATTGGATTTATAGGAGTTGATGCTCTGGGAGTTCATGGAACGGGTAAATGCTGGCATCATTGACTACGAACTAGGTTCGCCCTTGTAACTGCTGCAAAATTCGCTGCTCGATCGCCCCCCAATTTCCCGGTTCCGCCTTCACTGCATCCAGCATCTCTATCGCCAAGGGAATCCCCAACTTCAAATCTGCCATCACCTCACGCTGGGCAAATACGGTTTCCGGCGTCCCCTCTAACACCAACCGTCCTCGATCCATGACGAAAACCCAATCCGCCCAACTATAGACAAAGTTAAGGTCGTGAGTGGCGATCGCGACGGTTGCTCCCCCTTGGCTAATCTTCTCTAACGTCCGCAGCAAATTGCGAGTTTGACACGGATCCAGATACGCCGTTGGCTCGTCGAGCAACAATAGTTGCGGTTCCAATACCATCACGTCGGCGATCGAAACCCGCTTCTTTTGTCCCAAGCTGAGATAGTTAACTGGCGTATCGGCTAACTCGACTAAATCGAAATCTGCCAACGCTTCACCGACGCGACGGGCAATTTCTGCCTCGGGCAATCCTAAATTACACAATCCGTAAGATAAATCTTCCTCGACCGTCAGCGCCACCAACTGCTGTTCGGGATTTTGAAACACCAGTCCCACCTGCTGGCGCAACCGATTTAACGAGGCGCGATCGTAGCGTAACGGTTCTCCTCGCCAGCGAATCCTTCCCCGTCGGGGACGGTACAACCCATTCGCCAACCGGAATAGGGTGGTTTTCCCGCAACCGTTGCGTCCGATGAAGGCACAGCGTCGGTTGGTAGGAACCCGCAACGTCAAATCGGCGATCGCATTTTGCTGGCTGCACGGGTACAGGTATTCGACCCCTTCAAATTCCATCAACATAATGTCCGACCGTATACACCAGCAACATCAAATAACCGCCAACCGCTTCCACTGTATAGCGGGGATTGGATTGGTAGCGGCGGGAATACCACACGCGCAAATCCCCGGTAAACCCGCGCGATTTCAATCCGAGAGACACTTCGCGATAGTGTTCTAAGGTTCGCCGCAACAGTTGGCTGGCGACGAGTCCCAAACTTCGCATTCGCACGCGCCAAGTTCGATACCCGAGGCGGGATTGTTGCGCCACCAGCAAGTCTGTTGCCATTTCTGCCAACACGAAAATAAATCGATACATCAACGCCAGCAATTCGGCGATAAAGGCGGGACAGCCGAGCCGCCGCAAAATTCGCAACACCTCGACAAATGGCACCGTTAGCAAGATAAAGTACAAGCAGCAGGTTAGCGAGAGCGCGCGCACCAGCAATTCGCCGCCTTGTTGCAAACCGCGATCGCTCAGGTAAAGATAAAGCTTTCCCACCGAAATCCCTTGCCAAACATCGGCTTGAACGGTCGCCAGGTCGTGCAGCCACACGCCGCTAATGGCTAACGCCGGAAGGCTCGCCAGCCAAAATCCCAGCGGAATGGCTAGCAATTGTAAATACGTCGCCACCGGAATGCGAGCGTATCCCACCGTCCAGATGGCAATCCACGCTGCAATTGCCAGTTGACCGGGAATCGGGGTGGCGTAGCTCAAACCAAACAAGGCGATCGCAAATCCGACTTTCGATTCGGGAGGCAAGTATCGCAAGCGATTCGTATAGGCAAGAGAATCAATCTGATGGTGCATGAAACATTCGGCGCGTGCAGATCGTTAGGGATCCCGGCGCTCCGAACCCTGACGGCGACCTTTGTACCATCCGATTGTATAGCCGACTAATCCCGCACCAATGGCGGCTTGGGAAACGAATAACAAACTTTCGATTTCGCCGCTGGGTAACTCGATAACCGAACTAAACCACGGTTCGTAATCGGGTCGAATTTCGCCAATTGCTGCTTCGGCTTCCCCATCCGCACCGCCATATTCGCCGCGCACGAAGATTAGGGGTAAAACTGCCAGTGCGACAACTCCGATGACTAACCACCAATTGCCTTGCTTTGAATTTTGCATTTTTCCTCTCTCTAAACTTGTTACCCTTTCGCTTGTAATAATTTCAGTTCTTGCAACTCGGACGTGGCATAAGATTGCAGCCAATTCCACACCAATACCGTCAGCAATCCTTCGCTAATTGCTAGGGGAACTTGGGTCAGGGCAAAAATCCCGGCAAATTTGATAAAGGAGGCGAAAATGCCACCACTGGCGGCGGGAAATGCGATCGCCAGTTGAATTGAAGTGACGATATAAGTGGCAAGATTTCCCAATGCGGCGGCGAGGAAAATACCGATCCGCTGTCGTCCCCACCGCACCATCAAGCGATAGATTCCGAAGGCGACCCAAGGACCGACAATTGCCATGGAAAAGGCGTTTGCACCTAATGTGGTCAAACCGCCATGTGCTAGCAATACGGCTTGGAATAGCAGGACTAACGTTCCCAATACACTCATCGCCAAGGGACCGAATAGGATCGAACCCAATCCAGTTCCGGTGGGATGGGAACAGCTTCCCGTGACGGAGGGAATTTTTAAGGCGGATAGGACGAAACTAAAAGCACCGGCTAAGGCGAGCAAGAGTTTGAGTTCCGGATGCTCGCGGGTAATGCGACCGAGCGATCGCGCGCCGAGTACAATAAATGGCAGTGCGACGACCCACCAAAAAATAGCCCACTGTACGGGTAAAAACCCTTCCATGATATGCATGGCGCGAGCGGGGGTCGCCGACCCCAACACTAAATAAGCGGATAACCCGACCATTGCTGTCAGGCTGGCGATTCGATGCGTTTTCTTCATTGTCGTCTCTCCTTAAACTGAAGGGAACTCAACAGGAGGTACGACTAATTGAAAATTTTTCTGAATCAACCGGAAATTTCGAGCGATCGCGAACATCTGTACCTCGCAGATGAGTCAACACGTTACGATTCCATCGGCGGGCATCCTGACTCAGAGACCGAAGGTCTCATCACAGTTGCGGGACAGCGTCGGACTTTCACCGAACTTTCCCCGTTACCTCTGATGACTGCTCCTCACCAGAACCGACAGAGCAAATTTCAGTCTACCATGTCCGGCAAGCTTTGGAAGCCTCTTACCGTTCGATCGCTTTGTAAAGATTGGTAAATTTAAATGAATCGAACGGGGCGATCGCCGCTTTCAAAATTTGCTAAGCTTGCTCGAATAATACTTAAGAATTAATTCGCCTTAAAACTGCCCCGACAAACTGTTCCGGACGATCTGGCGTCAGCACGATCGCGCGATCTCGAAATTGTAAAACAACGGCTCGTGCGGGGTCGGTAGCATAAGCTTGATAGCGCCCTAATTTTTGATTGCGAAATGTTCCGGTAAAGCTAAATAATCCGCCGTTCCCAAAAATTCTCAGCGAATCTTCCATGGCTTGCGAGTCGAGATCGATGGTCACTAAATGGCTGAGTTCGATTTTAGAACGCCAACCCAATCGCTGGACGTATAATGCATCGTCGGTCAGGATATAACCTCGAACGGCGAAGGCTGCGGCGACTAACAGAATGGCGAGGGGAACGGCAATCATCGAAACGATCCAGAGCCAATTTCCGCGCGGTCCGGCGAACGCGCCCAGCAAGATAACGCCCAACAAGATCGCGCAGCTAACGATTGTGATAATTATTAACAGCGTAGACCAAGGGGCGGCAAAAAATTCATCGGCTGACATGATTTTGACAAGATATCAATTGAATATAAATCTGATTCAATATAATTTATCCCAAATCGCCGATTGACGGCAATCCGATCGACCAGCTCTCAATCTGAAGCGATCGCTTGAATGCTACAAAGCCGCAAAAAAATTTTTTCACAATACCAACTTGCTTCAATGGACTCCACTACTGTAATCGAATTTGGCGGTCGAGGATCCGTTTCTCAACGCCGGTTTCAACCGAGCTGGCAGATTCGCGCTATTTGAGAGTTGAAAGGGCGATGTCCCGAACGGGAGCTGGAGGGCTCCAGACTCTCTAAAGTTTCCTGAATAATTAACTAGAGATATTTGACCCAAAAAAGTGGCGCTCTAAAATCGAATTCAACACCAATCGACAGCACGAAGCGAGACGGGTACATTTTGTCGCTGCGATTGCCGTTGCAGACTGTAACAAAAATCGCGATCGCATCGGTTCGATCGAAAGCTACGATAGTGGGAATACCAATCTAGCTCGGGCGACTGCCTAGTCCGGGTCATTAGGATCGATAGCAAAACAGTAACGCAATTAACGATCGCACGACAGCGCGATCGCGATAAGCTCTAAATAATTTTTAACGTGTGAGGAGGCGCGACCATGCGAGTCCTATTCATCTATCCCAAATTTCCCCAAAGCTTTTGGTCCTTCGAGAAAGCCCTAGAACTGGTCGGTCGCAAGGCAATGTTGCCCCCCCTCGGACTCATCACCGTCGCGGCGATTTTACCGCAAGAGTGGGAATTCAAGCTGGTCGATCGCAACGTGCGCGAAGTCACCGAAGCCGAATGGGATTGGGCAGAGATCGTCATTTTCTCGGCGATGATCGTGCAAAAAGACGATATGCTCGGTCAGATTCGCCAAGCCAAACAACGGGGTAAGCGAGTCGCCGTGGGCGGTCCCTACGCCACAGCACTCCCCGACGAACCCAAATCCGCTGGCGCAGACTACCTGATTTTAGACGAAGGGGAAATCACCCTGCCCATGTTCGTCGAAGCGATCGAACGCGGCGAGGTCGAAGGCACCTTTCGCGCCACCGAAAAACCGGCGGTGACCGAAACGCCAATTCCCCGCTACGACTTGCTCGAACTCGACTCTTACGACAACATGTCGGTGCAATTTTCGCGAGGCTGTCCGTTCCAGTGCGAATTTTGCGACATTATCGTTCTCTACGGACGCAAGCCACGCACCAAAACCCCCGAGCAATTCCTCGCCGAACTCGATCGCCTGTACGACCTCGGCTGGCGGCGCGCCATTTTCCTGGTAGACGACAATTTTATCGGCAACAAGCGCAACGTGAAGCTGCTGCTGCGGGCGCTGAAACAATGGATGCGCGATCGCGGCTATCCGTTTAAATTCAATACCGAAGCGTCGGTAGATCTCGCCCAAGATCCCGAACTGATGCAGTTGATGATCGAGTCGAACTTCAACAGCGTCTTCCTGGGAATCGAAACCCCCGACACCGATAGCCTCTCGGTGACCAAGAAATTCCAAAATACCCGCGATCCCCTCAGCGAATCCGTCCAAGCCATCAATCGTGCCGGATTGCGCGTGATGGCAGGATTTATTATCGGCTTCGACGGCGAGAAAAAGGGCGCAGGCGATCGCGTGGTGGAATTTGTGGAGCAAACCTCGATCCCCATCGCCATGTTTAGTATGCTGCAAGCCTTACCCAACACGGGATTGTGGCATCGGCTCAAAAAAGAAGGACGATTGCGCGATCGCATCAGCGGCATGAACCAAAGTACCTTAATGAACTTCGTTCCCACCCGTCCCATCGAAGATATCGCCTGCGAATACGTCGAAGCCTTTTGGCAGCTCTACGACCCGCAACGCTATCTCGGTCGCGTTTACCGCCATTTCCTCTCCATGGGCATTCCCGAATATCGCGCCCGGTCTCACAAGCTCGATCTGACCACCATTCGCGCCCTCGCGACAATTGTCTGGCGTCAAGGCGTCGTTCGCAAGACGCGCTGGCAGTTCTGGCGCTATCTCGTCGGAATTTTGCGCCACAACCCCCGTGTCTTTGATTTTTATATCTCGACGTGCGCCCTGAGCGAGCATTTTCTCGAATACCGTCAAATCGTACGCGAGCAAATCGAGGCACAACTGGCAGAAGACCTGTCTCAATTGCAGCCAACGCCGATTGAAGACACTGCAATGAGCGAACGTCCCCAAGAACGGATCGCCTAAACTCACCGACCATGGGGAAATCTGGGGATCCTCGCGATCCCCGAGTCCCCGTCGGACTAGATCAGTTTGACCGCTCGCAAGCCGAAGGTCAAAATCATCGCCAGCGCGAACACGCCAGCCAACATTACGACATAAATTAATGCGCCAGACATAATCCTAAATCTCCTGGTAACAATTGGATCTCGATCGCAGAGGTTAACGATCGCCTACCGCGATCTTAAAAACTATTGAATCATGACCTGCGCTAGAATACAGCCCACGTTGCTTGTTGAGTCGGTGTCGGCATGGAATCAGTCATTCAGGTAAAGTTACCGCAACAGTCGTATAACATCGCGATCGCGCCGGGATGTTTGGATAGTTTGGGCGAACAGATGCGATCGCTCGATTTGGGTCGCAAAGTCCTGCTCGTGTCCAATCCCGCCATTTTCGACCATTATGGCGAACGGGCGATCGCCTCGCTGGAATTGGCTGGGTTCGAGGTTGCCCGTTGCACGATTCCGGCGGGAGAGCATTACAAAACCCTCGAATCGATTCAAACCATTTACGATGTCGCTTTGGCAAATCGCATCGAGCGATCGTCGGTGATGGTGGCGTTAGGCGGCGGCGTGATCGGCGACATGACAGGGTTTGCAGCGGCGACGTGGCTGCGCGGCATTCCGGTGGTGCAAGTGCCGACCTCGCTGCTGGCAATGGTGGATGCGGCGATTGGCGGCAAAACCGGGGTCAACCATCCCAAAGGCAAGAATTTAATTGGCGCGTTCCATCAACCGCGATTGGTGGCGATCGACCCGCAAGTGCTCGAAACTCTCCCCGGTCGGGAATTTCGCGCCGGACTCGCTGAAGTGATTAAATACGGCGTCATTTGGGATGCCGAATTATTCGATCGCCTCGAACGTGCCGATCGCTTCGACCAGTTTCGCTATATCAATCCGGGATTGCTGCAAGAAATTTTACAAAGATCTTGCCAAGCCAAAGCCGACGTGGTCAGCAAAGACGAAAAAGAAGCGGGATTGCGCGCCATTCTCAATTACGGTCACACCATCGGTCACGCGATCGAGAGTTTGACCGACTACCAACTGCTCAATCACGGCGAAGCGGTGGCGATTGGCATGGTAGCGGCTAGCCATTTGGCGATGGAACTGCAACTGTGGGACAAAACGTGTCACGATCGCCAGTTTGACCTGATCGAGAAAGCGGGATTGCCCACGGGAGTTCCCGTCGGATTGGAGATCGAGGCGATTTTGGAAACCTTGAAAGCCGATAAAAAGGTCAAAGACGGTCAAGTGCGGTTTGTCCTTCCCACGCAACTCGGTGCGGCGACGGTGAGCGATCGGGTGACGGCGGACGATATTCGGCGGGTGTTGCCCAGGATGCAAGCGGGAACGGAGTAATGATGGGATGATAGGGGGCGTGGGGGATTGGGAGATGAGGGGATCCTTCCTGTTGTTTTGTGAAGGAGCAGGAAACAGGGGAATTGGTCAGCTCAAGCGGTACGGACAGTTCGCGAACTGCCCCGACGACAAACTTTGTTCTCCCCCCATCTCCCTATCTCCCTATCTACCCATCCTGAAACCCTCCCCCTCCTGCCGAAAGAGAACGACTGAGTCTCCTATCTTCCGATGACCCCGATGTTTTACTTCAACCGCGCGATTGAGGATTCTGATGGCGACGAATCGAAATCCGTCCAAGGTATCGTCAAGCAGCAACAAGACGGTAGCTGGTTTGTTTTATTAGACGTGGTGAAGGGCGATCGCGATGGGTCGGACGGATCGCCCCCGATCGCCACTCCCGATCGCATCGATAATTCGATTATTACCATCGCATCGGGCGATTTACTGCCAGAGTCGCTGCTCGATTGCCTTAAAGATCCAGAAACAGCGGCACAACCCCAAACCTTTGACATTCCCCTGACGCCGCCGACCGAGAGCGAGGTGCCAACGGTCGAACCCCTAGCGCAAGAGGACGGCGATCCCGATTCGGCGATCGAGATTGTCCCGAGTTCCCCATCTCCGTTAGAAGATGCCACCGATCCGTCTCCTGCGGCGATCGCACCGTTCTCCGACTCCGAAGAAACGCCGTCGTCTGCCATCTTGTGGACCGGAATGGGGGTTGGTATGGCGATTAACTTCTTGGCGATCGCGGTGGGAGCATATTTACTCCAGTTTTCCGGCGCGGACAAAGAACTCGCCCAACTCGATCGCGCCACCGACCGCTACGAATCGGGGGACGTGCAAGCGGCGATCGCCCTAGCCCAATCAATTCCCAATGGCAGCTACGTCTATTCTGACGCTCAAGCGGCGATCGATCGATGGCAGCAAGAATGGGAACGCGCCGAGGGTCAATTTGCCCAGCTCCAACGCGCCTTCGAGGGGGAACGCTGGACGGATGCGATGAAACTGGCGCGCCAACTGCCCGAAATCGACTACTGGCAGCAAAAAGCCCGACCCATCGTCCGAGACGTGACGGCACAGTTGGAAGCCCAAGCCGATCGCTTCATCCGCCAAGCCTACGATCGCGCGGCTGCCAAAGATTTTACCGGAGCGCTGGATGCCTTGGGCAACATTCCGCCGGGAACCCAGGCTTACGTCAAAATTCAGCCCAAACTCGCCGAGTACCGCCACAAGCAGAACATTCGCGCCGATTGGTTGCTGCAACGCGCCTACGATCGCGCCGCCGTCAAAGATTTTAGCGGAGCGATCCGCTTCATCGAACAAATTCCGCCCCGCAGCAACATCTATACCAAGGTGCAAACCAAACTCGCCGAATATCGCCGCAAGCAAAACGTCCGCGCCGACTGGTTGCTGCAACAAGCCTACGATTTTGCCGCCGATCGCCAATTCGCCACCGCCATCGATTTTCTCTACCAGATTCCCGAAGGAACGGACGCCTTCACCATCGCCCGCACGAAAATTGACGAATATGCCGAGAAAGACTATCTCAGCGCCATGGCAGGCTATTGAAAGGGTTCCGCCTTCTCCACCGACGATTCGTTCGGACTGAGGGTAAATTCGAGGGGGGGTTGCTCCGGGTAGCGCTTCGCCACCTGTCGGTAAACTTGATAGTTCGTCGGCTTGCTCGCCTGGCGATCGCCCAATTCGTAGGTAATTTGATAGTCCACGCTGCCATGGATTTCGGGGTCGCTGGGGGTTTCTCCCCGTTGCTGGCGCGCCTCGATTTCCTCCACCGTCGGACGGGGCGGAACCGGGGGCCACCACAATCCCTGGTCGTCCTGATAGCTCGCTGGCTGTTCCGGCTTCAGTCCGTTGCGGTTGGCCAGAGACGCCGAAGCGAATTCTTCCAGGCGCTCCCGCTTGCGATCGGGATTGTTGGCATAATAGACGTGCCAGGTGTAAGTGGTCGTTGCCGTGGCTTCGTAGCGATCGGTCACGATCGCCTTGCAACCGCTCAGGGTGACGGTTAAAACCACGCTCGCCGCACCGACGATGCTACGAGTAATTTGTCGAGATTGAATTGACTTCACAGAATCTTTACAAAACCTGTTAAAACTCTACCAAAACTTTGAAAAAGTATCGATGCAATTTGCACCGCTCTATCCCATTTTGTATCGCATTTTAAAACCGCTCTTTCCCCATTGCTTGTGGTCGGGCGATCGCGATGTCGCCCAAATTGCCCTGACCTTCGACGATGGTCCGCACCCGCACCATACCCCCCAACTCCTCGACGTTTTAGACCGTTACGGCGTCGTTGCCAGTTTCTTTTGGTTGGGTCGCTGCGTCGATCGCGCCCCCGAGGTCGCCAAAGCCGTCTGGGAGCGGGGTCACTGGCTGGGATTGCACGGGTACGACCATCGCGAATTTCCTCGCCTGAGCGCCATGGAACTCCAGCAGAGCTTGCACGACACCCAAGGGGCGATCGCCACCGCCTGTCACCTCGATCCGCGCTGGGTAGAAGCTCGCGTGCGCGACGTTCGTCCCCCCAACGGCATATTTACCCCCCAAACCCTGCGCCATTTGCGTCAGTGGCAATATCGCCCGGTCATGTGGAGCGTCGTCCCCGAAGATTGGGTCGTACCGGGGGAGGCGATCGTGGTACGGCGCGTGCTGCAACAGGTCGAACCCGGATCGCTCGTCGTATTGCACGACGGTTGTTACGGCGGTGCCAACGTTGCTAATATCGCGAACTGTCTAATTCCGTCCCTCCAACAACAAGGTTATCAATTTGTAACCGTCGATCGGCTATGGGAGTCCCTTCCTTCGGGCGATCGGTGGCAGAGAATCGAAAGTTGAGCTAACTTAGCGGGTAAGAGGAACAATCGTCTCTACTCGATTTGTCAACCCCACTGGTGCTTAGATTGGTCGATTTCGAATCAATCGGGTCAATCGGTGGTTCAACGTACTGTTAAGCCATTTAGGGAAATGAGAACAACACGTCTGGGGGCGATCGCCCTGCTCTCCCCAACTCGCGACCGATCTAGCTGCGAGTCGTACCGAGGGGACGCGCTCTCCCAACCCCCTCGAAAGTTCGCCTTCGTTTCAAGTCGGCTCCCTGCGTAACCGTTTCAAGTGGGTGAGTTGACCCCAACTGTCCCAATCGCGATCGCTCGGTTTTCTCAATCGCCTTTTTTATTGTTACAACTAATAACGAGCGTGCAATTTTTGTGAAAGAAGCTACAATCGGAAAGGTCTTTGCTAATTCGAGGGTTAAACCATCAAAGGGTGCTTCTACCCAATCGGGTCGTAATTCACGACGAAGCAGCCCATTTCATCCCTCGGCTAGTGGTAGTTAAGCCCGACTAAATGGCACAGAATCTATCGTCAGCCGATAGGGAAACTGCCCTAAAACGCCATCCAAACTGACTGAATTTTTGAATTGTAAGGAGCATGAGGAACGCGGCATGACCCAGGCTAATAACGTACTCGTAAGCATCAATCGGCCTGAAGTAACCCCCATCGACCGACCTGAAAACGAAATCGATCTGCTGATCGAAGAAGACTCGGACGACGAAGAGGTTGATTCGGTTGAGTCTACCTCTGGGGAAGCTTCAGAAGAGCTATTAGAAGCTCAATCTGAAGAAAGCGAGACTGAGAGTAAGGCTGATAAAGCTCGTGCGGCACGCCGAAAAGCCCAAACGAAAAAGAAGCACTATACCGAAGATTCGATTCGACTCTACTTGCAAGAGATCGGTCGGATTCGGTTACTGCGGGCAGACGAAGAAATCGAACTGGCGCGCCTGATTGAAGATTTACTCTACTTAGAGGACTTACGAGAGTATTTAGCCGACGATTTTGAAATCGACGACGTTCAAGCGGTTGACGAGCGCGAGTGGGCGAAACTCGTCTGGCTCGCCGACCCGATTCGAGAGCGGCTGTCGAAGGAAATGGGGCAAAAAGCGCCTAAAGAGCAGGTGCGTCCCCATCTCGACGAGGTTTTGACCGAAGCCGATCGCGAAATTGACGAGCAATGGGTCGATCGCGCGGACGAGTACATGCCCGGATTCCGCCGTCGGCTGTTCCGCAATCGACGCGCAAAGGACAAGATGGTTCAGTCGAACCTGCGTTTGGTGGTGTCTATTGCCAAAAAATACATGAATCGGGGACTCTCGTTCCAAGATCTGATTCAAGAAGGGAGCTTGGGACTGATCCGTGCGGCGGAAAAGTTCGACCACGAGAAGGGTTACAAGTTCAGTACCTACGCGACGTGGTGGATTCGCCAAGCGATTACCCGGGCGATCGCCGACCAGTCTCGCACGATTCGCCTCCCGGTTCACCTCTACGAAACCATCTCTCGGATTAAGAAAACCACGAAGCTGCTCTCCCAAGAAATGGGTCGCAAGCCGACGGAAGAAGAAATCGCTACTCGCATGGAAATGACCATCGAGAAGTTGCGGTTTATTGCCAAGTCGGCACAATTGCCAATTTCCCTGGAAACGCCGATTGGCAAAGAGGAAGATTCGCGCTTGGGCGATTTTATCGAGTCGGATGGCGAAACGCCGGAAGATAAGGTGTCGAAGAATTTGCTGCGCGAAGACCTCGAAAGCGTTCTCGATACTCTCAGCCCTCGCGAACGGGACGTGCTGCGCTTGCGTTACGGGTTGGATGACGGACGCATGAAGACCCTTGAGGAAATCGGTCAGATTTTCAATGTCACCCGCGAGCGGATTCGACAAATTGAAGCGAAAGCCTTGCGCAAGTTGCGACATCCCAATCGCAACAGCATCCTGAAGGAATACATCCGCTAGGAACGCGACGCTTTCCGTTCGTTCCAAGGTCGGTCAATTTCGGCGATTGGGAATTTGCTGACCTGAAAACTAGACCGCGATGCCTCCAAGTGTGGAAAACATCGCGGTCTTCGTGTATTGAGCTGGGGATTTACATCAGACCCAGGAAATGCAGTACGCCTTGACCGCTAACGAGTTCGACGATGACGGCGGCGATGAAACCGACCATGGCGAGACGACCGTTCCAGTTTTCAGCTCCGGCGGTAAATCCCCAGTTCCAGGAGTTGCGAGTTTCGGTATCCATAGTATTGACCTCGTTGTATAGCAACAATTTATTAACTCTTGTAAATTTATGTTAACTAATCGCGTCCAAAGGTGCAACCCTTGAGGCGCAGCTTCGGCTAAAGTTCCGTCACTTAGGAAAAATTGCGGTGTCGGTACTCGGATCGAACAGACAGACGCGATCGCCCGCGATCGCCAGCCAAACGGATTCTCCCGGACGCACGGAGGGATGGGAGGGAATCCGGGCGCGCCAGAGGGTGTCTTCGTCGCCCAGGGGGGTCACGGTTAAATAGGTATCGCTGCCTAACGCTTCCACCAGATCCACCCGCACTTGCAAATTCTTAGGTGCAGGCGCTCCCAGGCTCAGGTGTTCGGGACGGATGCCCAACAGCAGCGATCGCCCGTCGTATCGGCTCAATCGGTCTTGCCACTTATCGGGTAAGGTGAGGCGAAATCGGGGGTGAACCAACAACCGGGGCGCTTTGACTTGCACGGAGATAAAATTCATCGGCGGCGATCCGATGAAGGCGGCGACAAAGACATTAGCGGGGCGATCGTAGAGTTCCAGCGGCGAGGCGATTTGCTGGATTTGTCCGGCGTTCATCACCGCAATGCGATCGCCCATGGTCATGGCTTCAGTTTGGTCGTGGGTAACGTAAATCGTCGTCGTCCCCAGCTTTCGCTGCAATTGCACGATTTGACCTCGGGTTTCGGCGCGCAATTTCGCATCGAGGTTGGAGAGGGGTTCGTCCATGAGAAACACCTGCGGATCCCGCGCCATCGCCCGTCCCAACGCCACCCGCTGTTTTTGTCCCCCCGACAGTTGTTTCGGTTGGCGATCGAGCAGGACTTCGATTTGCAGCATTTGCGCCACCGTTTTCACCTGTTGGGAAATGGTTCGTTCTCGCGGCGACTGGTAACGCAGCCATGGCGGTAACCATCGGGTCGCCGCACTGAGTCCGTCGCGACCCCAATGGTGCGATTTCGATTCCGCTTGCGTTCCCCACCCCATGCGTCGCAAGCCAAACGCCAGGTTGTCGTACACCGTCAGGTGCGGGTAGAGGGCGTAATTTTGAAACACCATCGCGATATTGCGCTGTTTGGGGGGAAGCTGGTTCACCAGGCGATCGCCCACGCGAATATTGCCCCCCGTGAGGGATTCCAATCCAGCAATTAACCGCAGTAGGGTACTTTTGCCGCATCCCGACGGTCCGACGAGAACCATAAACTCGCCATCTTCTACGGCGAGGTCGATCTGGCGCAGCACCGCTGTCGCCGATCGCGAATTTTGCCGATTCGCAAAGCTCTTGTAAACGTTTTCGAGGACGACTCGAGCCACAGTTGATTACTTCGATCGCGTTGTCTTGTCTAGTATCCGACAAAATGTTGCCAGCGCGGGCGCGATCTCAAAACCCACCTCCAGCGAAACATAGCAGAGGTGGGCGCGATGCGATTGAGTTGGCTCGGCGAACCCGATCTCGGATTGACAGCCATTCACCCAAAGCGTTTGGCTGGCACGTACCAGTTATAAAATGGTTTGAGTATAGGATTCTTGCTGAATATGCCCTTGTTTCATGGCTTCTTGCAGTTTAATTAAAGCGTCGATTTCTTTGAGAGAACGCTGTTGGGTTAGCTGTTGCTGAAGCTGGCACTTGGCTTCTTCAGTCAAACGTCGGGTTTTTAAGGCTTGTTCGACGATACTATCAATCATAACTCCAAATCGATATTACTTCTCAACACAACGACTCTGAGATACACCATACCCGACGTTTCGATCCACCCTGAAGATTGCTAAGGTTGTCTTAATATTGTTTGCATGTTTGCGAGCCTTCAAGATTTAAGTCGTTTATGATTCACTCCAGAAAAAATCATAGCAACTGTAGCGCTCGATGGCATAATTCGAGCGATCGCGCTTCGCCTAAATCCCCTATATGACTGGGGTTTGGGGCTTAACTTTCATTTATTATAGAATCAGAGAAAAACCGGACTGGCGTTTTCAATTGCGTGAATGTGCCGATCCCCCTCTCAATTGACAAGCGATCGCCTGGGGATTTCACTAATCTCAGATCGAGCGAGTCCCCCATCGAAGAATTGCGCGATCGCTCAGGTTGCCTCGCATACGAAGCGATCGAACCATCTCGCTGGCTCGCGTTGAATTTAGCCGACCGACCTCAATCAGCATTGAGAAACTCTAAATACGCCCGAGTTAAATCCTTCACCGCCAATTCGTAAAACTGTTCGCCATGCTCGGGAGTCGCCAGGGACGGATCCGATCCCATGCGACCGTCGGTATAGTGACGGCGAAAGTCAGCCGCACTGTAAATTGGGTGTCCCGAAGCGACCTTTGGGGAGAGCGGAGCTTGTTTGATGGACTCGGGATAGAGATACTGCGTCACCGCCACCTCACTTGGCGTGGCATGGGATCCCTCGCGATCGCCGTAGAGTTGTTTCGCCAGCTTATACACTGAAGCACAGGTAAACCAGTTTCCGACCCGACAGCGCACGCGATCGGCATGGGGAACGCCAATGTCGGCGAGATACGCATAGGTTTCGGGGAATGCTGCCTTCATGGTAGCAATATTGCCCCCGTGACCGTTAATAAAGAAAAATCGGGTAAATCCCGCCTTCGCCAGCGAACTCACGTAATCGCGAATCACCTGGATCAGCGTACTCGGACGCAAGCTCATCGTACCGGGAAATCCCGTATGGTGCAGCGCCATCCCGACATTAATCGTCGGCGCAACCATCGCATTCGCCGCTTCTCCCGTTCCCCGAGCGATCGCCTCAGCGCAAATGGCATCCGTTCCGATCAACCCCGTCGGACCGTGTTGTTCCGTCGAGCCGATGGGAATGATAATACCGGTAGATTGGTGAAGATAGGTTTCGACTTCCGACCAAGTACTCAAATGCAACAGCATTAAATTTGTCAGACCCTGTAACGACGATCCCTAATATCCTAACCACCTTCGCGCCCTATCGGTGCCAGCGATCGCACTTTGACCCGTTCGAGACAAGTTCATGGTTCAAACAGCTTCAACCCAACACGACACCCTCACATTAGGATTTCGCGCCCTTTCAGACCCCTTACGACTGCAAATCCTCGAACTCCTGCAACAACAAGAATTGTGCGTGTGCGACCTGCGCGATCGCCTCGAAGGAGTGGCTCAATCGAAACTCTCCTTTCACCTCAAAACCCTGAAAAACGCTGGATTGGTACGGGCGCGTCAAGAAGGACGCTGGATCTACTACAGTCTCAATTTGGCAAAATTCATCGCCCTCGAACAGTATCTCGCCGATTACCGCCGTTTCAGTTCGCTGCAACCCGCGCGTCCGTGTCAGGATTGAGGCGGGAGGGGGAGATAGGGAGATGGGGAGATGGGGAGAAAATTTGTCAGATTTAACCCCCATTGTGTCGTGACGATGACAACACAGACTCCAGTATTTGTTAAAAGGGTTGCCCGGTTAACTCCCCTCATCTCCTTATCCCATCCTCCCCAAACGCTGCCAGGAAAGGGTACAATCACAGTTTGACTCGATCGAACGTCTATCAACCTTTAAAATGGCAGACACTTTTTTCTTCAACGCCTTGAAAGAAGCCATTGACGAAGAAATGGCACGCGATCCAGCCGTCTTCGTGCTGGGTGAAGATGTCGGTCACTACGGCGGCTCCTATAAAGTCACCAAAGACCTTTACAAAAAATACGGCGAACTGCGACTGCTCGATACGCCGATCGCCGAAAATAGCTTTACCGGTTTGGCGGTTGGCGCGGCAATGACGGGATTGCGCCCGATTGTCGAAGGCATGAACATGGGCTTTTTGCTGCTGGCGTTCAACCAAATCGCCAATAACGCCGGAATGGTGCGCTATACCTCGGGGGGAAACTTTACCCTTCCCATGGTGATTCGCGGTCCCGGCGGCGTCGGACGGCAATTGGGTGCCGAACACTCCCAGCGGTTGGAGGCGTATTTCCAAGCGGTTCCGGGGTTGAAAATTGTCGCCTGCTCCACCCCTTACAATGCCAAAGGATTGCTCAAAGCCGCGATTCGCGATCGCAACCCGGTGTTGTTCTTCGAGCACGTGCTGCTCTACAACCTCAAAGAAAACTTGCCGGAACAAGATTACACCCTAGCGCTCGACAAAGCCGAGATCGTGCGTCAGGGTAAAGATGTCACGATTTTGACGTATTCGCGGATGCGCCATCACGTCATGCAGGCGGTCAAAACCCTGGAGAAAGAGGGACTCGATCCCGAAGTCATCGATTTGATTTCGCTCAAACCCCTCGACCTCGACACGATTGGCGAGTCGATTCGCAAGACCCATCGCGTCATTATCGTCGAAGAGTGCATGAAAACGGGGGGAATTGGCGCAGAGGCAACCGCCTCGATTAACGATCGCTTTTTTGACGAACTCGACGCACCCGTGATGCGCCTGTCGTCGCAGGATATTCCCACGCCGTATAACGGCACCCTCGAACGCCTGACGATCGTGCAGCCGCCCAAAATCGTGGAAGCGGTACAAAAAATGGTGGCATTGCAGGTTTAATCCCCATCGCCATCGACCTGATGACACGCGCACTTTAAGGTTATGCAAAAGCAGCGATCGCTCATCGCAGTTATCCTGGTTCTCGTTCTCGCTGCCCTCGTGGCACTCAGCCAAGTGGGTTTGCGTTTGGGGTTGGATTTGCGCGGCGGGGCACAGTTGACCCTGCAAGTGCAAACTACCCAAGAAGTGCCGCAAATTACCGAACGGGTGATGGAAGCGGTACTCAGCGTCGTCCGCAGCCGCGTCAACGAATTGGGCGTCTCGGAAACGGTGGTGCAGACGGTTGGCAACAACCGCATCTTGGTGCAACTGCCGGGGGTCAGCGATCCCGAACAAGCCGAACGGGTTCTCGGCGGAACGGCGCAGCTCGATTTTCGCACTCAAAAGCGCAATACTACCGAGCAGTTGCAGCAATTGCTCGCCCAACGGGAAGTGTTGCGATCGCAACGGGACGAATTGCTCGACGGGGGCAACGAAGACGAACTCGCCGAGGTACAAGCCGAACTCGATGGCGTTAACGAGCAAATCGAGGGCTTGTTCGAGCGCACGGGACTGACGGGGAGCAGCCTGGAAGATGCCCTTCCCAACCCGGTGGGCAATAATAATTGGAACGTCTCGCTGAATTTCGATCGCCAAGGGGGCGAAAAGTTCGCCGAAATGACGAAGAATTTGGCGGGAACGGGTCGCACCCTCGGCATTTTTCTCGACGACAAACCGATCAGTTCTCCCATCGTGGACGCGCAATACGCCGAAACCGGGATTACCGGCGGTCGGGTCGAAATTCGCGGCAACTTCACCGTTGACGAAGCCAATAACTTGGCGGTGCAACTGCGCAGCGGTGCCCTCCCGGTGCCCGTCAATATCGTCGAAAACCGTACCGTCGGCGCGACCTTGGGACGCGACAGCATCCGCAGCAGTATTTTTGCAGCCATCGGCGGCTTAATTCTGGTGCTGATCTATATGGTGGCGTACTATCGACTGCCAGGGGCGATCGCGGACGTGGCGCTGTCGATTTACACGATCCTGACGCTGGCGGCGTTTTCCCTGCTCGGGGTCACCCTGACGCTGCCTGGAATTGCCGGATTTATCCTCAGTATCGGCATGGCGGTGGACGCCAACGTGCTGATTTTCGAGCGCACGCGGGAAGAATTGCGATCGGGCAAAAGCTTGTATCGTTCGGTCGAGTCGGGCTTTTATCGGGCGTTTTCCAGTATTTTGGACAGTAACGTCACCACCCTCATCGCCTGCGGCGCGCTGTTTTGGTTGGGAGCGGGGCTAGTGCGCGGCTTTGCCCTCACCCTGGCAATTGGGGTGGTCATTAGTATGTTTACAGCCATTACCTGTTCTCGCACCTTCATGTTTTTGAGCATCAGCATCCCCGACTTCCGCAAGCCGGAATTGTTCTGTCCGAATCTCCCGTCTGTGCAGTCGCGCGCGGAGGTAGCCGAGTGAAAATTAGCGTCATCAAGCAACGAAAGATTTGGTGGGCGATTTCAGGAGCGTTAATCCTCATTGGCGCAATTGCCATGACCGTCTCCTTTGCCACCATCGGCGCGCCGTTGCGTCCCAGTCTGGATTTTGTCGGGGGGACGCGGTTGCAGCTCGAACTCGATTGCTCGATTGAGAATAACTGCAACGAGCCGATTCGGCTGCCAGAGGTGCGCGACGCGCTCAAAGAACAAGGATTGGGCGACAGCAGCATTCAAATTGTCGGGGATAATTCCCAGGCGCTCTCGATTCGCACCTCCACTCTCGACGTGGACGAACGCACCCAATTGCGATCGGCGCTAGAAGCGCAAATCGGTCAGTTCGACCAACAGAAAACCCAAATCGATACGGTCGGTCCGACCATCGGACGGCAGTTATTTGCCTCGGGACTGATGGCGCTGATCGTGGCAACAGCGGGGATTATTGCCTATCTCAGCATTCGGTTTCGCTTGGATTACGCCGTCTTCGCGATTGTGGCGCTGTTTCACGATGTCTGGATTACCTTGGGCATTTTCTCGGTGTTGGGGTTAGTCCTGGGGGTGGCGGTAGACAGTTTGTTTATCGTGGCAGTCTTGACAATTATCGGTTTTTCGGTTAACGACACGGTGGTCATTTACGATCGCATCCGAGAAACCATCAGTCGCAATCGCGATCGCCCCATCAACGACATCGTGGACGATGCGGTCAACCAAACCCTAACGCGATCGATCAACACCACGTTAACCACGTTACTGACGCTGATTGCCATCTTCCTCTTCGGCGGCGATACCTTGAAATACTTTGCCCTCGCGCTGATTATTGGCTTTACCCTGGGGGCGTATTCGAGTATCTTTATCGCCAGTTCGCTGCTGGCGTTGTGGCGATCGCATCGGGGGTCTCCGGTGGAGGAACTTGCCGACAAACCGAGTGGTTATGGCGGAGATGGCGGCGACAAAATTCTTAAATAGCTTCAAACAGCGCATAACCCTTGATGACGCGCGCCTCCTGCTCAGGCGACCCCATATCGATCCGATCTTGCAATTGCCAGTTCTCCGGTTGCATCGGCTGACGGTGTGGCTCCGTTGGATTGTTGCGGCGGCGTTGTGGCTGACGGTCGCGCCGATTTCGATTTGGAATTTGCGATCGGAAATTTCCCTGTGGCTGGATTATTTTACCTGGGTTGCCGTTTGGTACGGGGTACGCGCTCATTTATGGGCGGGAATCGGCTTGGGATTGTGCGTCGCCATGACTTTAGGAATTTTGCTGTGGCAAAGTCGCAATATTGTGTGGGGATTGCCCCCGAAAGAACAGCGCACCCTAGAACGATACGTCCGCCAAATTCACAGCCAAGGGACGAGTCATCCGTTGTGGGAGTGGGTATTTGGGGATTAGAAAGGTGGGCATTGTGAGTTTCAATGGATCGGTACGATTGGGAATCGATCGGCA
>CAYQUF010000024.1:11081-16761 GCA_964420595.1 uncultured bacterium | reverse complement strand
CTATAAAATCCCGGTTTGTTTCAGCGGAATTTCGATAACGAACTCGGTTCCTTGTCCCGGTTCGGAGTAACAATCTAAACGACCGCCGTGGCGATCTACGATAATTTGATAGCTGACCGACAATCCCAATCCCGTTCCCTTCCCGACGGGTTTGGTGGTGTAGAAGGGATCGAAGATTTTAGAGAGCATTTCGCTGCAAATCCCGCTGCCATTGTCGCCGATGCGGATGCGCACCCGTTTCCCGTCCAGTTCGGTGGCAAGATCGATACGGGGCGATCGCATTTCTGTATCGGGATCGCTGGCGTATTCGTCGAGGGCGTCGAGGGCGTTGGCAAGCAGGTTCATCACCACCTGATTCAACTGCGCTGCATAGCATTCGACGGGGGGAAGACAACCGTATTGTTTGACGATTTCGACCGCCGGACGGTTGGCTGTGGCTTTGAGGCGATGCTGCAAAAAGATTAAGGCACTCTCGAGATTGTCGTTGAGATCGATCGCCTTGAGTTCGGCTTCGTCCAATCGGGAAAATACCCGCAGCGATCGCACGATGTCTTTAATCCGCTCGGCTCCCGATCGCATGGAGGCAAACAATTTGGGCAAGTCTTCGACGATGTAGTCGAGTTCGATTTCTTCGCTTTTTTCGCTCGCCGCCGATTGAGCGTCGGGATGGTTCTGGCGATAGAGTTGAATCAGATCCAACACGTCATCGACGTACTCTTGAGCGGGCGCTAAATTGCCGTAGATAAAGTTAATTGGATTGTTAATCTCGTGGGCGACCCCTGCCACCATCTGTCCCAAGGACGCCATTTTCTCGGTTTGCACCAACTGCGCTTGGGTTTGGCGCAACTGAAACAGTGCCTGTTGCAACTGGTCGGCTTTGGCACGCTCCCGGGATTCCGATCGCTTCAAGGCGGCTTCGGCTTCTTTGCGCTCGGTAATTTCGGCTTGCGCTTGAGCGAACAGGATCGACTGCTGAATCGCGATCGCCAACTGGACGCTCAACTGTTTCAGGGTATCGATTTCCACCGATTGCCACGGTCGCGCCTCCTGACAGTGGTGGGCGACTAACAAGCCCCACAAGCCATTTCCCTGTAAAATTGGTACCACCAAGCTGGCTTTAACTTCAAATTCTTGCAATTGCGCCCGGTAGGAGCCGCCCAGGTCTGTCGTTTCCACATCACCGATGGCACTGACGCGACCTTGTTGGAGTGCGTTCAACTGGTCTGGGTCGAAACAACAATCGAGCAGGTCGAGTCCCAATAGGGGTTCCCACAGACCGCCAATGGACTCGACCAGGACTTTTCCGCTGCCATTGACTCCCAAGTGGTGGATGACGACGCGATCGACCCCCAGAAATTGCCGTACTTCTTCGACCGCCGTGTGCAACACCGCCTTCAGGTTGAGCGACTTGCGCACGCGATCGAGCATGGAATTGACAAACTGCTCCCGCTGCAATTGTTGCTCTAAGGCAATTTGAGCCTGTTTGGACTCGGTGATATCCATGGCGGTGCCGAACAGCCGCACCAGTTGTCCGCGATCGTCTCGCAAGGCGGCTCCTCGGGCGTTGAGGTAGCGCAGGGTGCCGTCGGCGCGAATCAGGCGATGGTCGAGTTCAAAGGCTTCCCCTTCGTTAGTGGTGCGATCGAGCATCTGTCGGACGGCTTGGCGATCCTGGGGGTAGATCTGCTGCATGAATTCGTCCAGACTCGGTTCGCCGCTGTCGGGATCGAGTCCGAAGATGCGAAATAATTCCTCCGACCACGACATCTGTTGGCTGGCAATATCGTATTCCCAATTGCCGATATGGGCGATGCGTTGAGCGTCTTGCAGGTTGCGGGTGAGGCGGACGGCGGCTTCTTTGGCTACATTGCGATCGCGCGCTTCGAGGGTCAGGGAAACGGTATAGGCGAGATAGCTGGCAAAGTTACGCTCGTCGATCTGCCACGATCGCTCCTCGCCAACGTGTTCGAGACACAGGACGCCGACGGTTTTGCCCCCGCAGCGGATCGGACAGTCCAACATGGAGGTAATGCCGAGGGGAACGAGATAGGCGTCGGTAAACTCGCGGGTGCGGGGATCGCTGCGGGCGCGATCGGCATCGATGGGGCGATCGGTTTCGAGGGCTTTAAAATAGGCGGGATAGTCGCGTTCTGAGAGTAAAACGCCGTAGGAATGACTGTCGAGATCGCGCTGGTAGAGGTCGTAACAGCGAATTTGACGGGAGGCGGCACTCTCGTCGTAAAACCAAAGGCTCGCTCGCGCCACGGTTAAGACTTCGGCAGCAGTTTCGGTGATTTCCCAGGCGATCGCTTCGAGATTTCCCGCGTGGGAGAACGGCGATTTTGCCAAGCGCATCAGGGTCGTTTGTTGGGCGAGCAATCGAGAGGAAAGGGCGCGCGATCGCTCTTCTTCAATTTTGCGATCGGTAATGTCTCGCGCCACGCCATAGATAATTCCCGATTCGGGGACAACGGTGGCACGCCACGACAGCCAGCGATAGGATCCGTCCCGACAGCGATAGCGATTCTCGAAGTTTAAAATGCGATCGCCTCGGGCAATTTTGCCCATTTGGGCTTGGGTCGCCGGGCGATCGTCGGGGTGAATCCACTCGATGAAGGGGGCGGACATTAATTCGGCACGAGAATATCCTAATGTCGTTTCCCAGGCGGGATTTAATTGTTGAAAATAACCGTCCGTTCCGGCAACACAGACCAGGTCGCCCAGTAGATTAAATAAATGTTCGATATCGGCACGCGCGCCGGTACCCGTACGAGCTTGGGCGTGAATATCGCTTTCTTGATTTCGATGGAAGCATTTCCGGGTTCGAATCATGGCGGGGTTTGGGAGTCTGCACGAGTCGATCGATCTGAGCCGGTCGATCTAGAGGGTGCGATGGGTGTTGGATAGATTAGGCGGGTTATTTCCGGGAAGGAACCCCAATCGCGTTGGCTCTCTCTTAAGAATAAACCCTAAAAATATTGGCTGGTTTAATGAGTTTATTAAATCTTAAAATTCAACGTGCTTCTATTATCTCACGAGCAGCAGCGACAAGCTTGAGGGTTTGCAATCTCTTTAAAAACCGCGCATTTTGATTTACAATTTCATCAAAATCGAACTCGCAATCGATAAAAAACCTCGCCCATCAAGATAGCAAAAATTAATGACCCCATCGAAGTCATTGTTGCCACGCGGTTTTCCAAAAAGTTACTTATCTCGTTCGATCGAGTTAAAAAATTGTTACCTTCTGCCTCATGGTCTCGAAACAAGGGTTAAATTGAAGTAAGAGGCGATCGCGGAAATGCCTCAATTCCCCACCATGCAGGCTTGATAGACAAAAGTAACGTTTGTCAACCCAGAAAGTAACAATTTAGCCGCTCTCGATTTTTACTTGCCTCAGAGCTTGTTACCTTAGAAACAATCTCGCCCTCGCAAATTCGGCAATGTCTCGACTGAGGCGCGAGCATCTGGAACGGGGGATTCGTCTGGCGGATTCTTCTCCATCCGGAGATAATTGTTGATTATTGCCTACCTTGGTCGATGACAGTTGAAGAAATAGTCGAATTACTACACGCGATCGAACGCAAACCGCTGAATCCCGCTCGGGAACTGGTCTTGCGCCAAAGTTGGGACGGCAAGACCTATACTGCCATGGCAGTGGGTTCGGTTTACGAAGTCGATTACCTCAAAACCACCGCCGCCCGCGTGTGGCAGGTTCTCTCGCAGGTGTTCGGGATCTCCATTAACAAAGCCAATTTGCGCGCCACCTTGGAACCGCGACCCTTGAGCCGATCGCAACGAAGGGCGATCGACCAATTCCACAGCGAATCCGAACCCGAACCCGAATTCAAACCCGTTATCGCGCCCGACTATCCCAGCGGTCCGCTACCCCTGGCGTCTCAATTTTATATCGAGCGTCCCCCCGTCGAAGCCCTAGCCTACGCTGAAATCGCCGAACCGGGGAGTATCACGCGCCTGAAAGCTCCCCGACGCATGGGCAAATCGTCGCTGATGGTTCGCATTCTCGATCGCGCCGAGACCCTCGGCTACCACCGCGTCATGTTGGACATGCAGCAAGTCGATCGCGCCGTTTCGACCGACCTGGACAAATTTTTGCGCTGGTTCGCCACCCTCGTCACTCACCAACTCCACCTCGACGCCAATCTCGACGACTATTGGGACGAAGACATCGGCAGTAAAATTAGCTGTACGATCTACTTTCAAAGCCTGCTCGATCGCCTCGACGCGCCCCTGGTTTTGGCACTTAACGAAATCAACCGGGTGTTCGAGTACCCCCACGTCGCCTCGGAGTTTCTCCCCCTACTGCGATCGTGGCACGAACACGCCAAGCAAACCGAAGCCTGGACGAAACTGCGCTTGGTGGTGGCGTACTCGACGGAAATCTACATCCCCCTCAATCTCAACCAGTCGCCGTTTAACGTGGGCTTACCGGTGAAATTACCGCCGTTTACGCCCCAACAGGTGCGCGATTTAGCCGGACGGTACGGCTTTAACTGGCAAGAGAGCGACGATCCGGAACGACTGATGGCATTGGTGGGGGGACATCCCTATCTGATCCAACTGGCGTTTTACCACCTGTGTCGCCAAGATATAGACCTGACGCGCCTGTTAGCCGAAGCCGCGACAGAATCGGGCATTTATAACGCCTACTTGCGCCAGTTGCTGAGTGGGTTGCAAGTCGCTCCCGAGGTTGGCGAGGCATTCGAACGGACGCTCGCGTCTCCCGAAGGGGCGCAATTGCCCCCGATGCTGGCGTACAAGCTCGATAGCATGGGATTGATTTCATTCGAGGGCGATCGCGCCGTTCCCTCGTGCGAACTCTACCGACAGTATTTTGCCAAGGTCTTTGCCCTCCAACAAGACGCCCGCAACGATCGCTTGCAACAGCTCGAATCCGATAACTCCCAGCTCCGACAATTGTGCCAAATTGACGAGCTGACCCAACTTGCCAATCGGCGCAGTTTCGATCGCTACCTGAGCGTGCAGTGGGATCGCCTCGCCTCCACCGCCGACCCCCTATCCCTGATTTTTGCCGATATCGACTGCTTCAAAATCTACAACGACAGTTACGGCAGCCAGGCGGGCGATCGCTGTTTGCAGCAAGTCGCCATTGCCCTATACGAATCCCTGCAACATCCCTTGTATCTCATCGCGCGGTACGGAGGCAAAAAATTTGCCGCGATCTTGCCCCACAACGATGCCAACGACGCCCTGCAAGTGGCTGAAACGATGCGGGTGCGGGTCAAAGCCCTCGCCATCGAGCAAGCCCAGCAGCACGTCGGACTCCCGGCGGAGGTCGTCACCGTCAGTTTGGGCGTGGTGTGTACCGTTCCGGAGCGGGCGAGCAATCCTACCATGCTGATTGTTGCGGCGGACGAAGCCCTGTCGATCTCGAAACGACAAGGTTGCGATCGCGTCACGATGAGTTTGAATTTGAACTTTCAACAAACCCGACAAGGATTTCCCAGTTAAAATTTTTGGGATGGGGAGATAGGGAGATGGGGGGATAGGGGGATAGGGAGAAACTTTGGAAGCTGTCACGCCGCTTGCGTCCCCCTCTTTCGGCTGGGATGACCGTGCCATTTTGCACTCTCACCATTCAGTCCAGCCAATGGTAGGGTGGGGATTGCCGAACATTTGAAATCGCGCCGATCCACTCAAA
>CAYQUF010000024.1:0-10981 GCA_964420595.1 uncultured bacterium | reverse complement strand
ATAGCGCGAGGGAGCCAGTCTATCAGCAGAATCAGCAGATTTCATAGAACCATTAAGTCCAGGCGCGGAAAAAGGTACTCTCCGACCACACCGATGCCGTTCTCTGCTCGATTTCGCCCATTGCCACTTTGTCGAGCTGTTGGAATTGTCGGGCAATCCTGACATTTTCTTCCAACATCGCCAGATCGTCGGCGGCGATAACGCAGCAGTGAACCCCCGGTACCGACAGGGAATAGCCCATCGCCTCGTGCATCCCGTTCAGCGCGCCCGGTTGCAGCAAGCGTCCGTAGGCGGGGACTTTCATGGCAACGATACCGACATTTTTCTGGCGCGCCACGGGCATCACCGTCGGGATGAAGGGTTGGGAATGATGGACGTCGGCGGCGTTGACGGGAATTAAAGCCGTATCGAACTCGTAACGGCGCAAGCCTTCGGCGATAACGTGGGGGTCGTGGTGTCCCGTAATTCCGGCAAAGCGGATTAACCCCTGTTCCTTGGCTTCTTCGACGGCGCGAATGGCACCAGAGGGACTGAAAATGCGATCCAGTTCTTCGCTGAAGGAGACGTGGTGTAACTGCCAGACATCCAAATAATCGGTGTTGAGGCGACGCAGCGATCGCTCTAAATTGCGCCAAGCTCCATCGCGATCGTTCGATGCGGTTTTGCTAGCTAACACCACCTGCGATCGCGCCGAGGGCAGCACTTGACCCAAATACCCCTCGCTCGCGCCGTAATCGGCAGCAGTATCGAAATAGGTTATCCCCAATTCCAGCGACTGGCGGATCAGGGGAATCACTCGCGCCTCTTGTCCCGATTGCGAAAACGGTCGGCGACCGGTGCCCAAGCCCAAAATCGGTACTTGTAACTGGGTTTTGCCCAACGCGCGATCGGCGAGAGCGGCAACGATTTCGCTGTCGTTGTCGTCTGGAATGGTAGCTATCGAAGCGGAAGATCGATCTGGGCGATCGCGACGCAACCATTTCGTTCCCGCGATCGCGCCCAGGGCAGCCGCCCCCGCTAGCAATACATTCCGTCGTGTGGTTCGGCGACTCATAACTCGCTGATTTCCTCGGCTCGTGCAACATCAACTGCGGACTGTCCCCTCTCGCCCCTCACGCATAGGGTGGCTCGCACCCTCTACAATTAGTGTGGGTCTAGTAGGGGCGAACCCCAATTCGCGTTTGGAGGGCAAACATGAGTCCGAGCGAGAGAGTGCTATCTACTCACTATTTTAAGCAGCCGATTCTCGACCCACTAACGGCAATGCCATCGCCTGCACCAACTTCGTTCGCCCGGCATTACCCTAGAGATGGATAGACGAATTCAAATTCAGTCAGGGATCGATCGAGCGGTTGCCAGCAGGCAAGGCATGTGAATCTATTGCAACTTTGTGTGGCTATGCCAGGTCAAACCTCATTTCGCCGAATCTTACTCTCGCGCATTTTATTGCTTAGCGTGCCCGTGTTGTTAATGGGAGAATACGTCACCTATCGCAAAGCGCGATCGAGCTTGCTCGAAACGGCGCGTCAAAACATGACTGAAAGCGCCATCCGCAAAGGGACAAGCATTCGCGATTCAGTCGATGCCCTTAAAGCCAACCTGATTACGGCGAGCGAATCGGCGATCGTGGCGTCGGGAAACGCGAGCGAATTTCCCCAGTATGTCGAGCGACTGGCACAGCGATTGCCCACAAAAGTACAATGCATTCAAATCACGGATCTCGCCAGCCGCCAGATCGTTGCCAGCACCTGCGGCGATCGCCAACTCGTCATTCCCCCCAAAACGTTTTGGTCCCAACAACAAGCCGACCTAGCGATCGATCGCTCGATGGTGTATGTCACCAGCATTCTCCCCGAAACCTCGCCCCTGTCGAACTTGCGCGCCAGTTCGGGAGATGCCCCACCGTCGCAAGCAGCACTCAGCTTGGTGTTAAGCGCCCCCGTCTACGTCCGCGACGCCGCGAATTCCAATCGCCTGCGCTATGCCCTCAGCGTTCGTTCGACGCTCGAACAAACTGAGGAAAGTAACAAGCCCAAATCGCTGACCGGTCAGACGGTGGTGATCGACCAAGACGGAACGATTTTAGAACATCCCATCCCCAATCGCGTCGGTCGCAATATCGATCGCGAATCGGATGCCCGACGGCTGGAAAGTATTCTGCGCAATGCTCTCGCCGGTCGTCAAGATTTTCTACACCTGTTTTCGTTTGAAACTCACGGGGAAGAGTTACTCGCTGGTTATACGGCAATTCCATCGCCGATTAATACTGAAGAAAAAAGCGAAAAACAGTGGATTGTGTTAGCTATTACGCGGTTGGATAATGCCCTCGCCGGACTCGAAGAAATCCAACAAGTTTTATTTACGTTAGTCCTGTTATTGTTCGCTGCCAATTTGATCGCGACCTTATTTTTAGCCCGAGATCTGGCGCGTCCGGTGGAATGGTTGGGCGATTATGCCATTAACGTACAGCGAGGTTCGGTTCCCGCTCGCATTCCGCAAAACTTTAAAATTCGCGAATTCAATCATCTCTCGGTGGCGCTTAATAGCATGGTCGAACGGCTGACGGCGTGGGCGACCGAACTGGAATCGGCTTGGCAAGAAGCCAAAACTGCCAATCAACTGAAAAATCAGTTTTTAACCACCATTTCGCACGAGTTAAGAACGCCGCTCAACGCCATCCTCGGCAGCTTGCGCTTGGTGCGGGACGACTGTTGCGACGATCGCCAAGAGGAAAAAGAGTTTTTGCAGCGCGCCGACGATGCGGCGATTCATTTGCTCAATATTATTAACGATATTCTCGATATTTCCAAAATTGAAGCCGGGGCGCTTTCGGTGAACTTAGAAGCCGTTGAATTGCAACCGCTCATCGAAGAGGCGATCGACCTCCAGCGCAATGCCATTCGTACCAAAGGATTGCAGTTGAATTTGCCGCAATTTCCCGAGCAAATTTGGGTTCAAGCCGATCCGGACAAACTCAAACAAGTGTTGCTCAACGTCCTGGGCAATGCGATTAAATTTACTGAAGAAGGCAGCATTACCGTTTCCCTGCGGGTCGAATCCTCGGGAACATCCAATGGGTCTAAAACCCTAACGTCCATTTCCAAAGTGACGATCGCGATTCAAGATACGGGGATTGGCGTGGCGCCCGAGACGCAAGACAAGCTATTTCAACCGTTTGTCATGGTGGATGGCTCGAAAACGCGCAAGTTCGGCGGAACTGGATTGGGGTTGGCAATTTCGCGCAATTTGACCGAACTCATGGGTGGGTCGGTGTCGCTGTATAGCGAGGGAATCGATCGAGGGACGACTGTCGAAATTACTTTGCCGAAAACCCACGCTTCGCCATCGCTCGAACCCATTGACGTTCGCAGAACCACTTGAAATGGGTGCAATGCGCTTAAAATATGAGAAATTTCTCAGACTCGACCTTCAAATCTGAAAATTTTTTCATATTAATTGCCATTCAACCGAGCTGGAGGCTAGATTATGAACTTGAAACACCGCTCGTCCCAATCTGCGTGCGTTCGCAAATTAAAGGTTCTCGCCGATACCACCCGTTTGGGGGTTTTGGAATTGCTCATGGACGGTCCCAAGCACGTCGGCGAACTCAATGCCGTTCTCGGCATCGAACAAAGTCTGCTCTCGCATCACCTGAAAGTGTTGCGGGACGAGGGATTCGTGCGAACCGAGCGAGACGGGAAAGCGGTGCGATACCATTTCGCGCCCGAACTGCGACGCAATAGCACCGCACGGGCGATCGATTTGGGATGCTGTCGGCTCTCCTTTGATGAATGATGAAATTTTCACCGACTCTGATTTCTCTCTCGATCGCGATCGCCTCTGGTTTGGGACTGCAATCGTGTGCCAGTTCCGGCGAGGATACCCAAAAACTCGTCCTGACCGGTTCGAGTACGGTGGCACCCGTTGCCTCCGAAATTGCCAAGCGGTTTGAAGACAACCATCCCGAGGTGCGGATTGACGTGCAAACTGGCGGGTCGTCTCGCGGAATTGCAGACGCGCGCGAGGGATTGGCAGATTTAGGTATGGCTTCTCGCGCTCTTAAGCCAGAAGAATCGGACTTAAATTCATTCACCATTGCCCGCGATGGCGTTGGGGTTGTCGTTCACCAAAGCAATCCGGTTTCCGGTTTGGATAAAAGTCAGATTATAGATATCTATACTGGCGAAATCGATAACTGGCAACAAGTCGGCGGCAACGATAGCGAAATTACCGTCATTAACAAGGCAGAAGGACGGGGAACGCTAGAGGTATTTCTCGATTACCTGCAAATCGAAAATAGTCAAGTTGAAGCCGATAGCATTGTCGGACACAACCAACAAAGCCTCAAAACCGTAGCCGCCAATCCCAACGCGATCGCCTATATTTCCATTGGCGTGGCGCAAGAGAGCATCGATGAAGGAATTGCCGTGAAACTGGTCGCGATCGACGGCATCGAAGCCAGTTTGGAAAACGTGCAAACCGGACGCTATCCCGTCTCCCGTCCCCTCAATTTTATTGCCAAAGACCGACCGGAAGGACTGGCTCAAAGCTTAGTCGAATTTGCCCAATCCCCCGACGTCAGCGACATCGTCAAGGAGCAAGGCTATGTTCCGGTCTCCCCGTGATGCCATCCTCGCGGCAACGTTGCGCAGTTTTGCCCTGATTTGTGCCGCGATCGTGCTGCCAATTGTCGGATTTTTGGCGATCGAAGCGCAACCCATCTTGCAAGAGGTGGGATGGCTGGCATTCTGGCGCGATCCGAGTTGGAATCCCACCGAAGGATCCTATAACCTGACGCCGATGTTGTGGGGATCGCTGCTGGCGACCGCTGGCTCGGTATTGCTCGCAACTCCGTTCGGCATCGGATCGGCACTATTCGCGCACTATTACGCACCTCCAGCTCTGGCAAAAGTCTACCGACAAGTGTTGAAATTAATGGCAGGCATTCCCTCCGTCATATACGGATTGTGGGGATTGGTCGTCCTGGTGCCGATGATTCGCCGCGTGCAACCGCCGGGAACCAGCTTGCTGGCTGGAATCGCGATTCTGGCACTAATGATTTTACCGACGATCGCCCTGAGTGCCGATGCCAGTTTTGCCAAGGTTCCGAGTGCCTATTGGCAGGGAACGACAGCGTTGGCGGTGTCCCGGCGATCGGCAATTTGGCACGTAGCGTTTCCAGTGGCAAAGTCGGGGATCTTCGCTGGCATTATTTTAGCCACCGGACGGGCGATCGGCGAAACCATGGCAATTCTGATGGTCTGCGGCAACGTGGTGCAGCTCCCCCGCAGCTTGTTCGAGCCGATGCGCACCCTGACCGCCAACATTGCCTTAGAAATGGCATACGCCACCGCACGCCACCGTTCGGCACTGTTTGTCAGCGGACTGCTATTAATGGGAGCGATCGCCTTACTGGTGTTCTTAGCAGAAACTGTCAGTCAGGATGGCGCTTATGAATGAAATTCCCTTACCGCCACTCACTCGCCAACCCGATTGGCGCGGTACCATCCCCGGCGCGATCGTTTGGGGAACTGCCCTATCAGTCATCGCCATTTTCCTATGGGTGGTCGGCGATATGACCTGGCGCGGATTCGGCGAACTATCGTGGGAATTTATCGCCAATGCCCCAGAAAATGCCGGACGGGAAGGGGGAATTGCCCCGATTCTAGTCTCCACGGTGCTGATTCTAGGGGTTTGCATGGGGGTGGCGCTGCCGTTGGGGGTGGGAACGGCGTTGTGGCTGTCGGAATTTACTACGGTTGAAAGTCGGTTCGGACGGCTGGTTCGCCGCAGTTTGGATATCTTGGCAGGAGTCCCGTCAATCGTGTTCGGACTGTTTGGCAATGCGTTCTTTGCCAAAACCCTAGGGTTGGGATTTTCCATCCTCTCCGGTGGCTTGACCTTGGCGTGCATGGTGCTGCCAATTTTGATTCGATCGTGCGAAGCGGGGTTGCGAACCGTTCCCCTGGACTATCGCTTGGCGGCGGCGGCGTTGGGGTATTCCCGCACCACGACGCTATTTCAAATCTTGTTACCGGCGGCGGCGCCGGGGTTGTTGGCGGGATTGGCGTTGGGACTCGGACGCGCGATTGGGGAAACGGCGGCGTTGATTTTCACCAGTGGTTATGTGGATCGAATGCCGCAGTCGCTGCTCGATTCGGGACGCGCGCTCTCGATTCACATTTACGACCTGTCGATGAATGTGGCGGGGGGGAATGCCAAGGCGTATGCGTCGGCGTTGGTGTTGTTGGTGTTGGTGGTGTTGCTGGATGCGGGGTCAATTTGGCTGGCGCGGCGGTGGTTGTATGGGAAAGGAGGATCTTAGCTACCCGACCGAGTGATGCGTTACGGCGATTTCATTGAATTTCAAGTCCTCCGAATCGATCTGTACCGCAACGCTCCCTACCGAGGATTATCGCTACACCAGACACGGAGAACACAGAGAAAAATTGGAGACTACTGGAAAAGTTTATGGTTCGATTGCAGACAACTGCTCAAATTCAACCGACGTTACCTTCTATTCACACCGAACGCCTCAGCTTGTACTACGATCGCGCGTTGGCGTTTTCTGAGGTCAGTTTGCCGGTTCCGGCGGGGAAAATTACGGCGTTGGTGGGACCGTCGGGTTGCGGCAAATCCAGCTTTTTAAGTTGTTTGAATCGCCTTAGCGATATCGTTCCCAAGACGCGGGTTTCGGGGAAGGTTTATTTAGATGAAACGGATATTTTCGATCGCGCGATCGATCCCATTGCCTTGCGCCGTCGCGTCGGAACGATTTTTCAACGACCGAATCCGTTTCCGTTCTCGATTTGGAAGAATTTGGCGTTTCCCCTGCGGGAACACGGGGTCAAAAATCGCGATCGCATTGATGCCATTATCGAATCGACGCTCCAAGATGTGGGATTGTGGCACGAGGTGAAGGATCGCCTTCAGACTTCGGCGCTATCTCTTTCTGGGGGACAGCAACAACGCTTGTGTATGGCGCGCGCGCTGGTGTTGCAGCCGCAAGTTTTATTACTCGACGAACCCTGTAGCGCTCTCGACCCGATTTCTAGCGGCGTGGTGGAAGATTTAATTGCCAGCTTGCGGGGACGCTATACCATTGCGATCGTGACTCACAATTTGGCGCAAGCGCGACGGATTGCCGATTTTGTGGCGCTCTTTTGGGTGCAAGAGGGTGCGGGTCGGTTAATCGAACGCGGTTGCAAACAGCAAATTTTTGAAGCGCCGCAGCAGGAGCTAACGAAGGCTTACGTGAATGGAATTCGCGGGTAATGGGTAGGGTCGAGAACGGCGATCGCTCTCAACCCCAATGGCTGGCAAAATCACCACAAAGGTACGAAGAACACAAGTCTCGTAGGTTGGGTTGACGCTGGAAACCCAACCTTTCTAAGTGTTATTTCACGAATTCCCACATAACGGGATTTTGGTCGAGCGGATCGGTAACAATTCGCCCGATCGCGTCGATTTCTTTGAGGTCGGTTTCTGATAGTTTTACATCGGCAGCTTTGGCGTTGGCGGTGGCTTGTTCGGCGTTGCGCGCGCCTGCGATCGCGTGGGTTTGCGGTTGTGCGATTAACCACGCGAGCGCCAGTTGTGCTAGGGTGCAATTGTGGCGATCGGCGATCGGTCGCAATTTCTCTACGGCTTGTTGGACGCGAGCGTAGTTTTCTGGATTGGAAAACAGCTTATTTTGAGCGCGGTGGTCCCCTTCTTCAAATTGATGGTCGGGACCGAATTTACCGGTTAGCAGTCCTTGCGCTAAGGAGGAATAGGCAAGAATCGAGAGGTTATGTTCGATGCAATAGGGCATCCCGTCGTTTTCGACCTTGCGCCAGAATAGGGAATAGGGCGGTTGCAAGCTATCGATCTGACCGTATTGCGACGCTTCTTCGAGTTGCGATCGGGAGAAGTTCGACACGCCGATCGCCCGAATTTTGCCCTGCTCTTTCAGGTGATTCAGGGCGCTCGTGGTTTCTTCAATCGGGACGATTTCGGTGTTGAATGTTCCCGTGGGCCAGTGAATTTGGTAGAGGTCGAGGTAATCGGTTTTGAGATTTTTTAAGGAGCGATCGCACGCTTCGACGACATCATTGTATTTGAAGTGATTGCAAAACACTTTCGAGGCGAGAACCACGCGATCGCGCACGTCGGAAATCGCTTCGGCTAAAATTTGTTCGGAATGTCCGTCGCCATAGATTTCAGCAGTGTCGAAGGTGGTAATTCCAGCATCAAATGCCGCGCGCAATGCTTTGACGGTTTCGCGATCGTCAATTCCCGTCCACATGCTTTTCCCGGCTTGCCAGGTTCCCATGATAATCGGGGTGATTTGAATGTCGGTATTTCCGAGCGATCGAGTTTCCATAGATGCTGTCTCCGTAATGCAACGATATCCGCATTGTGACCGAAAACCCCTCGCCTGGCGTCCTACCATCGAACGATATCGCACCTGGCTTGTCGGTCGAGACGCGATCGCCCTACATTGAAACTTGGAGTTAACCGACCGAACCGATTATGCCAGTCGCGATCGCCACTGCGTTGAAAGAATGGGCCGTTGCTGTCGATGCCCTCACCCGAGGCGATACGATTATGTTACTGCGCAAAGGCGGCATTCGCGAACAGGGGGGACGCTTCACCGTCAAGTCCAATCGCGTCTGGCTCTATCCCACCTACGAGCATCAGAAACCGCACTTGCTCGAACCCGACTATGCCAATGCGGTCGAACCGGTAACCTCGGGATGGCACCCGGAGACAATTCCAATTCGCTCTTACGCCGACATTACCGATATTTTCCAAGTCAGCGATGCGGACGCGGTGAAGGCGCTACTGCCCTATCATATCTGGAACGATCGCTTTGCCAGCGAGCGATTTAACTGGAAACCGAGCCAACCGCTTTACGTCCTACTGCTGCGGGTCTATCGCTTGGGGGAAGAACAGAAAATCCCTTATCGACCGGAGTATGGCGGCTGTCGCTCGTGGATCGATTTGGCAGAAACAATTAACGCAGAACAGTCGATTCCCGTGTTGGACGAGGACGAATATGAAAGTCGCGCGTGCGAAATTCAGGATGTTATTCGCAAATAAATCCTAGAGCGAACCATTTACCCACCCTACGACTTGGGTTCAATGAAGTGTCCAATCATTAGCCGGACTTTATATTAGTAACTGTTTAGAAAACTCGCCCTCCCAATCTTGCACGCGATCGCGCCGAGTCGCAACGCACATTAACGATAAAGCAGCCGCCTCTGAATACGGATCGATTCCAGAGAGGAACTGACCGACTCGATAGCGCCAATGGGGAGGATCGCCGGGTTCGCCTTGGACGATTTCAGCTCCGATCGCATTATTGTGAGGATAAATTTTGACATCAAACCCCATGGGTTCCAGCGTTTCGAGAAATAGTTGCTTCGTTACGCCATGTCCGGGTTTGTGATGAATTTCGGTGGCAAGTGCCATCATGCGTTCTTCTAAAGGAATATGCAGATTTCGAAGCAAGAATTTATAGATAATTCCCAGACGAATATTATAAAGGAAGCGACCTATCCCCTGATAATTCCAAGCTGACAATTGCGGGTCGCAATCGATCGCCAATGTTCCCCCCGGTTTGACCAGTCGTGCTGCTTCCACGAGCGTTTTTGTCATGTCTGCACAGTGATGGAGCGTCGCGTTGACCACCACGATGTCAGCAAACTCCGATCTCAGCGGCAGATCTTGTGCGTCAGCCAGTAGAGGGACATATCCAAGCTTTTGAGCCATTTCCAAAGCACCTCGGGCAACATCAACCCCAATCAGCAGCTTTGGCTGACCGCCTAACGTGGCATAGACGTTACCGGGACCGCACCCGATATCGACGACAATTTTGTTATCCCAGCTACCTGCTACCGCGCGCCACCGCTGTTTGAAGCGGCTATCTCGATGACAAGCTTCGAAATACGTCTTTGCCCACTCAGGATGGCTAAAAAAGGTCGCATTGGCTTCGATTTCAGGAGATTCAACGATCTGAGTGCTTGGGATTCCTTGTACTCGCTCGATAGCGACATCAGGCTTGAGATAATTTTCAAGAACAGTTAAATATTGCATCCCTGTCTCTTTTTGTTAAATAAGGTTTAGATCGAATATATCTCAATTAATCAGTATCGTCCACAAGTATAAATAACTTAAAATCTAGATTGAGAGAATCTGGACTAATGTCCTGCATTGCAAGATCGCTACATTAAAGCCGTGCCAGAGATTTTTGATTTTTTTTTGAATAATGTAATTAAGCTGAAAGCGATCGTGAAGCGAAAAAACGCCTATTCGAGTGGAGGGACTTAGAATGATGCCATTGAGTTCCCTATTTCGTGTATCGAATTGTAACATTTAGATCGCTTAATCGGCTACAAAGTACGCGATCGCCTGACATTTGCGCGTGTTGATGTTATAATCAACATAAGTGACAAGGCATTTTGAGAGGTCGTTTTGACCCAGATTTAATCGCGCATAATCAAAATGATTTCTCCCCCTCAACTACCCACATTCAGAGGTCAAATAGCCATGAAAACCACTAAGCTCTGCATTCATACGGGTTGGCTGGGTTACGAAGACTTTTACTTCAATCAATTTAGTCCCCACGTTGCAACGCTTTCGAGCGGAATCAATCCCAATCACTGGCAAAATGGCTTCTTAACTTATCTGGCATATTCTAACAAACCCGCAGCCATGACGGCGCTGAAATACTTGCTCAAATCCGGTTTGGCTGAAGATGTCGATATTCGCAAACCCCGACGTCTGAAAGGAAAAGGAAATCGTTGGGAATTGAAGGTTCGGGGATTGTCGCTAACAGAAGTCATGAAACAAGCGATCGCCGATAAAGCCGGACAGATTCCGCTAGTGTCGTAATTCTCGCTAACGTGACTGTGGAGACGTGTTATTTGTTGTACGTCTCTTTCCTAGTTTTATATGGAATTTGGCTCAATGAGTAACGAAACCGTAGGGTGGGCAT
>CAYQUF010000023.1:16178-37648 GCA_964420595.1 uncultured bacterium | reverse complement strand
GGGCTACTGAAAGCCCGCTCCGTACCGCTTAGCGGTCGGAGTCGGGTAGTTTACTATGACATCCGGTTGTAGACGGTCTATTTCATGGGAAGGTGGGCATTGCTAGTTGGCAGTAGATTGGCACAAGTTCAAATCGATCGGCAATTCCCACCCTACAAAGGGAGGTCAGACGTTCGTCCCGCGCGCGCTCCTTAGAAGTTGAGTTGTTTCTTCTCAAGTCAGCACCTATACTAACTTTTGTAAAGACCGTTAGCGTGATGCGGTCTGTTTAGGAGAACTCGAGAACGCTATGGATTTAACCCTTCCCTTCTGGTTTAATTTCATCCATCCCGCCATCATGTGGGTTCTGCTGTTCGTCTCGCTCTATGCCCTTTATCTCGGGGTACAGGCGAAACGCACGAGAACCGCTCCCGCTGAAGAGAGAAAGGAACTGGTCAAGGAAAAATTCAACGTCAAGCACTACCAAGTCGGCTCGGTGCTGCTCGCCCTGTTAACTCTCGGCTTACTGGGCGGCATGGCAGTAACCTATATTAATAATGGCAAACTCTTCGTCGGACCGCACCTGCTCGTGGGGTTGGGCATGACGGGATTAGTGGGCGTATCGGCTTCGATGTCTCCCTTCATGCAACAAGGCAAAGATTGGGCGCGCGCCATCCATATCTTGCTCAACCTAACCGTGGTTGCGCTGTTTTTCTGGCAGGCGGCGACTGGCGTGCAAATCGTGTTGAAGATTCTCGATAATGCTTAAATAACGCCACTGAGCTAGTGACATCGTGCCACTAGCTCGTCTCATTGATTGGATTCGGTTAAACCTGTTCGCAACTGAAGCGATCGCCCCGTTTGGCGTTGTAGTGTTCGAAGCGATCGAGCACTGTGTCTCCCAAGGTGGCATGGAAATCGTTTTGCACCTTGTGGGTCAGGCGACGGGAGACTTGCTTGACAATTTGCGCCACCAGGCGATCGCCCGTTTTTTGAATCAAAGAGTTGGGCAGGGCGCGGATAAATCGAGGGAAGTAGACGCCAACCGACAAATCCAGGTTCCACTCGACGCGCGTCATCGTTGGCGGGGTACCCTCTTGTGCCTTAGCATCGGAATCCGCCCCTTCGACCGGCATCTCTCTGAGAATTTGGGTGGCTTGAAAATCGACTTCGTAACCGGGGGGAATGTAATCCGGGATGGGAATCGTGCGAATCCGATAGATCCCTTCCTCTTGAGGCAATAATTCGAGGGCGAATTTGGGTTCGACTTCGTAGTTAAACGCCCCAAATCGTCCGAGGGTGAGAGCGTAACCGTTCGCCCCAATCGGCTCGACGGTCATCGGCTCGGCGCAGCGACGGAACCAACCTTGGTGAACGTCGAGATAGTTGGCAACTTCTCGCGCGGTGGCGTGCATTTCCATGTAGCCGACAAATCGGCTGCGAAACCAAAATGGTTGGTTGACGTTCTCTGTAGATGCACTCTCAGACCGCGCGGGCATTGACGAAACGATATTGAGCGATTGCTGGTGTGTCATTGGCGATTGCATAACCCGCTTCCTTCTTTCCTCGAACTGGGCGACTAGCGAACTGGATTGTCGAAGGGTCTAGTTAGCTATAACTTAACCTCTGACTTTTAACCGTTAAATCGGTAATTTCCCTAGACTTTATCTGAGATTTGCAGGTTGGAGCTGGTGCAAACACGCAACGGTCCAACCGTTCTAATCTAAGATAAACGCTTTTGAACCCGGTATCGGGCGATCGAAGTATTTACGAGTTTGCGATCGCGATCGATGCAACTTTTCGTACACTAGATTAAGCGCCCATTAAGGAGGAGTGACCCTCGCCGATGAAAGCATTCGTCGCCGGAGCAACTGGGGAAACGGGACGCCGTATCGTCCGGGAGTTAGTCGATCGCGACATTCCGGTTCGGGCATTGGTTCGCAATCTCGAAACTGCACAACAAATTTTACCGCCCCAAGTCGAACTCGTCACGGGCGATGTGCTCAGACCGCAAAGTCTCGAAGGAGCGATCGGGGATAGTACGGTTGTCTTATGCGCCACGGGAGCCAAACCCGGTCCCGATCCCACTGCCCCCTACATGGTGGATTGCCAGGGCACCAAACATCTAGTCGATTTGGCGAAAGCGCGCGGGATCGACCATTTTGTCTTGGTTTCGTCCATGTGCGTGTCTCAACTGTTTCACCCGCTCAATCTATTTTGGTTGATTTTGGTGTGGAAAAAGCAAGCGGAGGAGTACCTGCGTCAGAGCGGACTGACTTACACGATCGTCCGTCCTGGCGGCCTGAGAAACGCCGACGATAATCTGCCCATCGTCATGGCACCGGCGGATTCGCTCTCGGACGGGCGCATTCCCCGTCAAAAGGTAGCGCAAGTGTGCGTCGAAGCTCTGTTCGAGCCTGCCTCGCGTCAAAAAATCGTTGAAATCGTGGCACGGGGAGATGTCCCTCGTCAAAGCTTGCGGGATTTATTTGCCAGTGTTGCCTAAGCGTCAGAGAATGACCCCCCAGGATCGTTGGATCGAGCGATCGCCCGACGATCGCAAGGTGGTGCCCATCTCCCCGGTCGGGAAGCGATCGCAGCGTGTAAATTCCCCTAACACGCAGGTATCCCGTCAGTTGCACCGCCGTCGGTTGCGCCGTCAAGCCGAGCGATCGCGCGATCTCCAACGCCGCCGCCTGTGGCTCAAACGCCTGTTAGTCGCCGCCGTTCTCCTCAGTGTGGCGGGCTGGTTGTGGTGGCAAATTCCGGGGGAAGACGCCAAAGTCATGCGATCGCCCCTGGATCCGATCTACCCCACCGCCATGTCGGAGCAGCCGTCCCTGGTCATGAAAGGCGGCGATCCCTACATCCGCGCCCTAATGCGCACGATCTCGGCGAGCGAAGCCAATGTCTCGCGTCCCTATTATGCCCTCTATGGCGGACGATACGCCCAAGATCTCGATCTCCATCCGGATCGCTGCATCGCGATCGCCCACGGTCGCAGTCGCGGACACTGCACGACGGCGGCGGGTCGATACCAAATGCTAACGACGACGTGGTTGGAAAAAGCCGAACGCTATCACCCCAACCCGTCGAAATTTCTATTTTGGCAAACCTACAGCTTCGCGCCGAAGTACCAAGATGCCGTCGTTTATGCCTGGTTGAGCGATCGCCGAGCGTGGGGAGCCAGTCTCTCGCAACTCCTGCGTGCCGGAAAGCTGGATCTCGTGCTGCGGCGACTGTCGCGGACGTGGACGAGTTTGGGCTACGGCTCCGAAACCAACACCATGACTGCCTATTTGCCTCTCATTTACCAACAATTGCTCCAAGAAGAACTGCACTTAGCGCAATTGTCGCAGTCGAGCCAGGATCGGGAAAATAGGAAATAGGCAAAGCATACGGGAGAAATATTTTATCTCCCTATCTCCCCATCTCTCACCCCATCAACGGGTCGTCCAATTGGCGCGATCGCGCGTAAAGCCGATCCATCGTCTCGAGCAACACCTGATAGCTCGTAATCGGTTTGGCAAAGAATTCATCCGCCTGCGAAGCCTCTAAAAGCTTTTGTCGCTCCGAGAGCATCGCGTACGCCGTAATCAAAATCACGGGAATGCCTGCCGTTCGGGGATCGCTTTTGAGCGATCGCGTTAAATCCGCTCCGCTGACCTGCTTTCCATTCCAACGCGCCGCAGGCAAATTCACGTCCATCAACACGAGATCGATCGTGCCAGAACGGCATTGTTGAAACAGATCTTGCGGATCCTCTGTCGTCAAAACATTATGATTGCCGATTCGTTGGATCAGCTTTGCCGTTCCTTTTGCCAGCAAATAATCGTCATCGACCAGTAAAACGTTCAAGGGCGAGTATAGCTTGATGCTATTTTTTAGACAGAATTTAATTCATTAGGCATTCGCTTAACCTTAATGACGAGCGAGGCAGGTCTAAGGTTACAGCCCGAAATCGCAGCGATCGCGCGGGGGATTTTGGGAGGTTCGCGTAACGGTCGTTCTCAATTTGCGACCCGCACACTCTACCTCAATACTAGCATTTCGCTCAAATTACCCCATCATCTCGTTGCAAGCAACCCCAAACCGATCGCCCGTCGAAATCGTGCCATTTTCAATTTCCGTGGCGATGAAGGTGTAGCATACTAGAGAGCAACTCTAGTCATGGCAGGCAAGTCTCTATGTGCGCGCGGGGTATTGACGTTTCGGACTATCAAGGTCGCGTCGATTGGACGGCAGTTGCCAACTCGGGCATGTCCTTTGGGGTGACCAAAGCAACTGAAGGGGCGACCTTCGTTGCCGATACCTTTGTCGCAAATTGGGCGGGGATCCGCTCGGTTGGCTTAGTGCGAGGGGCGTATCACTTCTTTCGCCCCAAAACAGACGCGCGCGCTCAAGCCGAAAACTTCCTGAGAATTGTCAAGTTCGAAACGGGCGACCTTCCTCCGGTGTTGGATATCGAAACCACTGACGGGATGAGTGGCGAAACCATCGCCGCTCGCATGGAAACCTGGCTGACGATCGTGGAGCGCGAAACCCAACGCCGTCCCCTCATTTATACCTATCCCGGTTTCTGGGAACGCATCGGCGACATGAAGCGCTTTTCCGACTATCCCCTCTGGATCGCTCACTACACCGATGCCAGCGAACCGTTTGTCCCCGGCGGATGGGGAACCTGGACGTTTTGGCAATATACCGATCGCGGCAGCGTCAACGGCGTTCTCGGGGGCGTGGACGTCAACTGGTTCAATACCGTTAAGGTCGGATCGACCAACTCGGTGGTCAAAGACGTGCAAAAACGCCTGAACGAGAAGGGCGTGGGCGCCGGAGCGGTCGATGGCATTTTTGGTTCGGGAACCGAAGCGGCGGTGAAGAAGTTTCAACAGGCAATTGGCGCGACGGTCGATGGGATTGTCGGTCCCCAAACGTGGTCGTATCTGATGGATTATTCCCTGTTGCCCAAGTTCCCCGATCCCGAACCGAAACCCGAAGTCCCTTCTCCATCTCCATCCCCCTCGCCGAGTCCCGATACGATTCGCCTGGCGAATGTGGCGCGCTACTACGACGGGTTGCGCCACCAGCAGCTGGCGTTGGATTGGCTGCAACGGCAAATTCCCCAAGCGACCTTAGAAGAATTTACCCGACGCTGGCGCAATACCACCACGGTGTCGTCGGTCGTCCAACTGCGAGACGTGGCGAAATACTACCAGGGGTTGCCCAACCAAGAGAAGGCGATCGATTGGCTGCAATCCCAACTTTCGAGAGCCACTCTGGAAGAATTTGCTCAAAAGTGGCGCAATCCTTCGGCGACGGTGGAACCCTACCACGTTCGGTTTGTCGATGTGGCGAAATACTACCAGGGACTTCCCCAGCAAGATCGGGCGCTCGCGTGGCTGCAATCTCAGCTCTCGGACGAAATGCTGGCTGAATTTACCCGGTTGTGGCGCGGGTCTTGAGTTTTTCCCACCAATTAGATTCGCGGGATGCTTCTAGCCGTCCCCAAGAGAACTCTTAAAGCAGGCGAGGAGATCTCGATCTACTCTTTCCCCGGACGGCGAATGTCTCGAATGCGATTTTGCCCGTCCACAATCACGACGGTGGGGCTGTGGCGTTGGACTTCTTCGGGGGCGAGTTGTCCGTAGGTCATGATAATCGTGCGATCGCCTCTCATGCCCAAGCGAGCCGCCGCACCGTTGAGTTCGACGGTTCCCGAGTCGGGGGGGGCGGCGATGGCGTAGGTCACCAGTCGCTCCCCATTCGCCACGTTGACGACTTGCACTTGTTCGTAGGGGACAATTCCAGCCGCATCGAGCAAGGTGCGATCGATGCTAATGCTGCCGACATAGTCGAGATTGGCACCCGTAAGCGTGCAATTGTGAAGTTTGGCTACAAGAAGCGTTCGCTGCATGGTTGGACGAATGAAACGGAAAAACGACAGCTAGGGGGCGATCGCGGGCTGAGGTGACCTCGACGCAGGGGAACTCGTGGGAAGACCTCCCCCGCGCGTTCGGCTCAAAAACGCGAATGGCGTCCCTAACGACCTTCGGGATTGCCCGCTCGAATGCATTTATCGACTAACGCACTCACTTTCCCGACTTCTTTCCAGCCCAAGATTTCGGTCTTTTTGTTCTCGAGGTTTTTGTAGGTTCTGAAAAATTCGGCGATTTCGTCGAGTCGGTGGGGAGCTACGTCCTGAAGGGACTTAACATTATCGTAGCGCGGGTCGTCGTCGGGCACGCACAGCAATTTTTCGTCGCGATCGCCATCGTCGATCATCTCGAGCATTCCGATCGCTCGGGCGGGAATCACGCAACCGGGAAAGGTGGGTTGGTCGATCAACACCAAACCATCGAGGGGATCGCCGTCGTCAGCCAGGGTGTTGGGGATGAAACCGTAGTCGTAGGGGTAGCGAACGGCAGAATACAAGACGCGATCGAGCGCAAAGGCTTGCAAGTCCTTGTCGTATTCGTATTTGTTCTGGCTTCCGGCGGGAATTTCAATTAATACGTTGAGAATGCCGGGTTTTGGTTGAGCAGGAATTTTCGAGATATCCACAAACCTTCTCCAAGGTAACAGCGCATTGGAGACGCGCTATTCGCTCGCACCGAGCGCGATCGCGACCGTGCGGCAATATTGCATCTCCCCGTGTAGCATTTTAGGGGAAGACGCGAACCATTCGTCGCACTCGCCCAATCTTCGCACCCCAGAGGGAGGGAGGCGAGAATTAGACGCGATCGCGCTCAGTCGCAACTGAGGTCAATCGTTCCAGCTTTGAATCGGATAGGTGCTCGGTGGCACGGGATCTACATTTCTAGGCGAATACTGTGCAATTGCCAATAATGGCAGGGTTAACGTTAACAGCGCGATGGCCGTTCCAACAAGCCCGGCAAGTTTATGGGGAGGGCGATCGGAAGAACTGGCAGGCTGGCTACCTGATTCCATACGAAACGATTGGGTAAGGGCAAAGATAGGACAATGTCAAAATGGGAGATACCAGTGTAGCCTCCCTATTAGACTATGTTAGCGGTTTCTCAGATTGAGACTGTCATCTGGCAAACAATCTCAATGAATCTTACCAATTAGCAAAGACGGTCGGGGGACGAGGGCAAGCGGCTCGATCCCCCATTCCAGCTCCGACTCAACCGATCGCGCGTTTGGTTTGGGACGCCAAACTTCGTTGTTGCCATCACAAAAAGCATGACTTGCCTATCGCAGCGATCGACACAAATCACGCTAGGTCAATTATAAAGCGATAAAAAGATTTTAAAACCCTCGCGATCGCTCAGACAATGCGAGTCCCGTCCCAATCCTCCGAAGGCGGCGACTGCAACAAATCCTGACAGCGTTCGAGTTGGATCGTCGCGGCGCGATCGCTGCTATCAATTTCGATCGCCGTGGCAAATTCGCCCATCGCCAGGGCAAACTGACGTTGGAGATACAAGCGGCGACCCTCGTCGTAATGCTTCATCATCTCTTGCTTTTGCGGCGAAATCGGCTGGTCGCTCAACCCCAAAAACTCGTAAATCGAGATCGCCGGAGCCTTCGGCTGCATCCGAATCTTCTCCAATTCTCGCACTCGCACGCGATCGCCGCAGGCGCGATAAGTATTGTCGCTAATCACGATCGGACAGCCGTAGAGATGGCTGACCTGTTGCAGCCGATAGCCGAGATTCACCCCTTCCCCAATCGCGATAAACTCGATATGCTGGTTTGCGCCCAGATTGCTACCGAGAATGCGATCGGAATTGATCCCGATACACGGGCGAATTGCCGGCTGTCCGCTCGCCACCCGACCCCGATTCAACTGCTCGATTTGTTCGCAAATTGCCACCGCCGTTTGCAAGGCGACCCACCCATGATCTTCGAGGGGTTCGGGCGTCCCAAACACCGCCAGCGTCGCCGTTCCGATGCAAGCACATTCGATCTGCCGCTGCGAATTCTGCTTGTGCTTGAAAATCGCATCCGTAATGCCCTGGAAATATTCCGTCAGAAAACTGGCAACTTCGGGAACCTCTAACTTTTCCGTCGCTGCGGCATAGGAGCCGATATCGCAAAACAAAATCGAGACATCCTTGCGATCCCCGCCCCCCACCTGGGCATCGGGCTGCGATCGCATTGCTTCGGAAGGCTTAGATGCGTGATTGTTCCCTAGTTCCATATGTCGCGCTTAACCGTCAATAAACTCACAGCGATCGACGCCAGCTCGCCAGCAACACCGGGAGAACCCCCAACTCCCTGCCTGACTGGCGAGGACGTTCGATAAAGTTACTTCCAGAATACTACTTTTCAGTAAGTCTCCAGACCCCATCCCAATCTTCCGGCGGTGCTTCCTTCAGAAAGTGCTGGCAGCGATCCAAGTGCAGTTTGGCGGCTTTGTCGTCTTTATTGACCTCCAGCACTTGACCGAATTCCCGCAACGCTTGGGCGAACTGACGGGAGCGGTAAAAATGCCGTCCCCGCTCGTAATGGTCGATCGCCTGTCGTCGCCGATCGTCGAGCGGTTCGGAGGTCAGCCCCACCAACTCGTAAATCGTCACCGGCTCGTTCCTTCCTTTTACAGTGATATAGTCCAATTCCCGGACGTAGACCCGATCTTTACACGGCTCGTAAGTCTTTTCGCTAATGACGATATCGCACCCGTACTGTTTCGTCGTCCCTTCCAAACGCGAGCCGAGGTTCACCCCGTCGCCAATCGAGGTCAGTTCCATCCGCTTGCTCGAACCGATATTGCCGCTGACCACCTCATCGGAGTGAATGCCGATCCCGATTTGAATCGTGCGCTTGCCCTCCTGAGCGCGCCGCTGATTGAACGCGATCAAGCGATGGCGCATTTCTACCGCCGTCTGCACCGCCATCCACTCGTGATTTTTCAACGGAAGCGGCGACCCAAACACCGCCATGATCGCATCGCCGATGTACTTGTCGAGGGTGCCCTTATACTGAAACACCGCATCCACCATCGACTCGAAATATTCGTTGAGCATCGCCACCACTTCCTCGGCTTCCATGCCTTCGGTCAGGGTGGTATAGCTGCGAATGTCGGAAAACAGCACCGACACTTCCTTACGCTGTCCGCCCAACCCGGTTTCGCCGCTGGCGAGCAAGGCTTCGGCGACATCCTGGGTCATGTAGCGGTACATGGTACTCTTAAGCCGTTTTTCGTCGCTGATATCGTCCATCACCACCAGCGCCCCATAGACGTGGCTGGGATCGGAGGTATCGGCAATGGAGTTGATCGACAAGTTAATGCTGTGTTCTTCGGCTTCTCCCGCCATCAGCAGCGTTTGTTCGGGGTAATACTGCTGGCGCGATTTATCGTCCTTGGCTTCGAGGGCATCCCGGAACAACTTGCCAAAGTCGGCTTCTTTGATTTTGACCAATTCCCAAATTGCCTTGCCTTCGGGTTTGTCGGCAGAACTGAGTCCGAGCAAGTCTTTGGCGCTTTCGTTCATCGCCAGGATGCGACCGTCGTCGTCGGTCGAGATCACGCCGTTGGTGAGGCTGCGCAAGATATCGCGCTGCATTTGCTCTTGCTGCTTCACCGTGGCAAACAGCTTGGCGTTTTGCAGGGCGACCCCGGCTTGAATGTTAAACGCCTGCATAAACTCCTGGTCGGAGCGATTGAAACTGGCTTTCCAGCGTTCGGGGGGTTCGGGCCAATCGTCGGAATTGTATTCGGGAAATTCCCCTTGTTTCTTTTTATTGACCAACTGGGTAACGCCGATGAGTTCGCCGTCGGAGTTAAACACGGGCATGCACAGGAGGCTGCACGTGCGGTAGTTGGTGGTTTGGTCGGTTTTCTTCGAGGTACTCGAGAGGGGATGGTCGTAGAGGTCGAAGCCGATATTAAGGGGTTCGCCGGTGGTGGCGACGTGACCGGCAAATCCGGCTTGTTTGGGAATGCGCAGTTCTTGGAGCGAGCCGTCTTTGCGGGGAATTTTCGTCCACAGTTCGTTGGTTTCGCCGTCGATCAGCCACAGGGTGCTGCGGTCGGCATTCATGAGCTGTTTTGCCTCGTCCATGACCTTTTTCAAGGTTTCTTCCAGGTCGAGACTGCTTTTACTCAAAGAGCTGACCGCACTCATCAGGGCGCTCGCTGCCCGTTGTTTTTGCGTGGCGACGTAGAACGATTTGGAGGATTCGAGAATTAATCGAATCGAGGGGGCGAATTCGGCAAAGATTTGTTCGTCTTCGGCGGTATAGCCGTGGCGGTCGATTTTTTGCTCTAGGGGTGCCTCTGGATCGTGGGGACTTTTGAGCTTGTTGATCAGTTGGACGACGGCGACTAAATCTCCGTTTTTCTCGTTGAGTAATGGCAGCGCCAACATGGTGTAGGTGCGATAGCCATTTTTCTTATCGAATTGTTTGGCGGCTGCCGATCGCGGGTCGTCGTAAAAATCGTAAGGAATGTTAACCACTTTTTTAAAGGTTGCCACTTCGCCGGCAATCCCTTTATCGGCGGGAATGCGAAGTTCTAAAGGTTCTCCGCCTTCTCCTTTAGCCACGATCGACCACAGCTCGTTCTTTTCCTCGTCTAATAAAAAGATCGTGGTGCGATCGGCATTTAATAATTCCCCCGTTTTCAAGGTGATCGACTGCAACATTTCGTCGAGAATCGATTCAAACCCCTGAGCGTCGAGCATCGATAGGGTTTGGTTGACCACCTGAAGCTTTTCTTCAACGTCGGTGACGACTTGTTTGAAGGTGTCTTGGGTCAGGGGGGCGAGAAATGCTGAAAACGTCCCTTTTGTGGTCGCGAGCGCGCCGCCCGACGATGTCGATTCCTGATGGTTGCGATCGCTGTCCCCTTGGGGGGTGACGTCAATCGTCACCGAGGCTGCTTGGTCTAAAGCCGGAATATTCGGAGATGCAGATGTCATAGCGCTTTACGGAGACTAATATGCTGAGAACGTCCGATCCGAGACTGGATCTTGCGAGTCGTTCTGGGACGGATGGGTCGCGCCGAATCCGACCGATCCGAAGTTATTCCCCAGTGTACTGTGCAATTTGCCGATCGTGCCTCAGCGCGATCGCGCATTCAGGCTAGCAAGCCCTTTCCGTTGCTGCAATTGTGACATTTTGACCGCTCGGTTCGTGTTGCGATCGGCACAGTTTGAACCGATTGAATTTAGCATTGGAGAACCTGGGATTACGATAGCATTATTGATGAATCCGACGGGCGATCGATCGCGCCTATAAGGGCAGACTCTCGGGGAAATCGAGCTGCGAATCTTGCCGGAGATGGGCGGCTTGGACGAGGAGAGATTCGGCAAAGGCGATCGCCTCGCGCGCCGATTGTCCGCTGGCTAGTTGTGCCAGTTCTTCGCGCCGCTGTCGGTCGTCGAGTTGGCTGACGCGCACGACGGTTCGCACGTCGGCAGATTGGGATCGAGCGATCGCCTGTTTGTCTACCCGAAAATGACGGTCTGCCATAGCGGCGATAATCGGTTGGTGGGTGACGCACAGGACTTGATGCCCCTGGCTGAGTTGGTGCAGGGTTTGGGCGATGGCGCTGGCGACGCGACCGGAGACGCCCACGTCAATTTCGTCGAACACGAGGGTTTCGACGGCGTCTACTTGGGAAAAACAAGCTTTGAGCGCCAGCAAAAACCGGCTCATCTCTCCGCCGGAGGCGATTTGGTCGAGGGGTTGCAGGGGTTCGCCGGGATTGGAGCTAAAGCGAAAGGCGACCCGATCCGCGCCGTGACTGGCGGGGGAGTTGGGGGCAATCTCGATGTGAAATTGCACTTTCTCCATCGCCAGGGGTTTGAGGGTTTCGACCAAGCGACCTTGTAAGCGATCGGCGGCGGCGCGGCGCAGTTGGGTGAGTTGGGCGCTCTCGCGTTCTAGTTCGGCTTGTCGGGCTTGATAGTCCCGTTCCAAGGCTTCGATGGACTGACCGCCGCCGTTGAGTTGTTGAAATTGCCCTTGCAAGTCGCGATAGCGGGCGATCGCTTCGGGAAGGGTGGGACCGTATTTGCGGCAAATCTGCTTCAGTTGGCGCATTCGAGCGTCCACCTCTTGCAGTCGTTGGGGATCGACTTCGAGGGAATCCCCGTAGGCGTTGATTTCCCGCCCGGCTTCTTCCACTTGGGTTAAGGCAGTGCTGACTAACTCTAAAATCGGTTGGAGGCGATCGTCGTAGCGGGTCATCTCCTCCAAGGTGGCTTCGGCGTCCCCCAACAAGTCTGCGGCGGCGGCTCCGGTTTCGACGTCGTTTTGATACAGGGCTTGATAGACCTGATAGCTCTGTTGCTGCAATTCGACTACGTGGTTCAAGCGCTGGTGTTCCTGTTGCAGCTTGTCGAGTTCGTCGGGATCCTCGAGTTGGGCGGCGTCGAGTTCTTCGAGCTGGTATTGAAATAGGTCGAGTTGCTGCAAGCGCTGCTGTTCGGAGGCGTAGCGGCGTTCCAGGGCAGTTTTGGCGTGCTGGCAGGCGGAAAAGGCAGCGGCGACCGATCGCCGTCGCTCCAACAGGATATCGCCGCCGTAGAGATCCAACCACTCCCGCTGGATCGAAGGCTGACCCAATTGCAGGGTTTGCCCTTGGGCGGTAATTTCGACGACGCGATCGCGCAATTGCTGCACCTGTTTGCGGCTGGCATTGGTGCCGTTCAAGCGGTAGCGACTGCGACAGCCTCGGGAGCTGGCGATCGCCTCGCGGACGCACACCAGCCGGTTGTCGGTTCTGAGGTTGATGTTTTGCGAGTCCAACCAATCCATGCCATCGGAATTTAACTCAAAGACGGCTTCAATGGTGGCGCGATCGGCGCCGGCGCGAATCACCCGTCCCGGCACTTTCCCCCCCAGCGCGGCGTCGAGGGCATCGAGAATAATCGATTTTCCGGCTCCCGTTTCCCCGGTCAGCACGTTCAGACCCGCACCGAATTCGAAGGACAGTCGATCGATCAGGGCAAAATTTTCAATGTGCAATGACAGCAACATCAGGCGTTCGTCGATCGCGCGTGGCGGATGGCTAACTCCAATTAGTTTAACGAAAAGCGGTAGGCGAGCGTAACCTTTATCGTTCGGATCGTCCCCTATTCAGGCGAATCGAACAGCACGGCGGTCATATAGCGCTCTGCCCATTCCGGACCGAAGGCTTTTTCGAGCACCCGGCGGGTTTTGTCATTTTGGCGCTGCTGGTTGCAATAGTGGTGTTGGGCAGCCAGAATCTCCGATCGCTCGGGAGCGCTGGCGGGTCGAGCGGCGATCGCCTGCTGGCAGTGAATGTCTAAAAATCCTTCCACCCGCGCCAGAAATCGAGCTTCTTCGGTCTCGCCGTCGGGTCGGATAAACAGGCAAGCGTCGGAAAAAATATCGCCCCAGGGAGGCAGGTCGCGCGGTTGCGAAAAGACGGGGGGGTCGAGGGCGTTTAGGGCGTCTCGGTAGGCATTCGGCAGTTGGCGATCGCGGCGGACTGGCGACAAATCGGCGATCGCGGCGCTAATTTGTCCCCGAGCGCCCACCAAATCCGTCCCGAACACGGGCAGCGGGTAGCTCGCGCGCGGAAACATGACGCAGTGCAGGATATCGAGGCTCTGGCCGACTTGAGCTAACTCCAGGTGCAGCTTGCGAAATTGGGGCGTTTGATAGCAGCGATTCTCGATGGTGAGTTTTTCGCCCTCCAAACGACCTTCAATGTATCCCAAATCGTCGGGGAGCTGGTAGTCGGACAGGTCGAGATGGCGCTGCCACGCCCGTTCGATGCTATTGGCTAAATTGCGAATCAGGGAATGCTGGCGCTCGCGCAACGAAGAAACAGAACTAACTGACATAACAAAAAATTCAAATAGCGCACCGGGCTGTTCCCCTAATATACTGGGGAAGAGGTACCTTTTTGAAATTGGAGATCGCCGATGTTCGGTTTGGGATTGCCTGAAATGGGCATTATTGCTGTCGTAGCGCTTCTGGTATTCGGACCGAAAAAGTTGCCGGAATTCGGCAGTTCCATCGGCAAAAGCCTGCGCGGGTTCAAAGATGAGTTAGAGGGACAAACCTCGGATCCCGAGGAGGACGGCAGCGATCGCTAAACGTCGGGGCTGACGAACTGTGCCCCGGCTTGGATCAACTGTTGCCGGTCTTCATCGGACAACCCGGAATTATTGCCGAATTTCGCCCCTTTAACGGCGATCGCCCTCAGTTTTGCCCCGAATAAGTGCGCGCCCACTAAGTTCGCCCCTTCTAGGTTGGCTTCAGCCAGGTTGGCATGGCGCAAAAATGCCTCTTGCAAGTTGGCTCGGCGCAAATCGGCACCGGCTAAATCGGCACCCGTCAAGTCTCCTTCGCCCAGGTTCGCCAGTCTGAGGTTAACTTGTCGGAGACTCGCCCGTCGTAACAGGGCACCTTTGAGGTTAGCGCGACCGAGGTTTGCCCCCGTCAGCTCGACGGCGTTCAAATTCGCCGTTGCCAAATTCGCCTCGCTCAAATTCGCTTCTTTCAGATCGGCACCTTCTAAGGTCACCCCTTGCAAATCGGACTGACGCAAATCCGCCCGTGCGAGATCCACATTTCTCAAATCAGTTTTTTTTAAGTTGGCTTGCTTCAAATTTGCCGCCCTCAACACCACGTCCGTGAGGTTCGCCTCGCACAGCCGTGCTTGAGAGAGGTTAGCGCGACCCAGTTTCGCCCCGCGCAAGTCAGCGCGATCGAGGATCGCCTCGGACAAATTCGTCCGCCGCAGGTCGGTTCCTTTCAGGTTGGCATCGCTGAGATCGACTTCGCTCAAATCGGCGGCGGTCAGCTTGGCATTTTCGAGGTTGGCATTCCTGAGATCGGCACCATTCAGCTTCGCCAGACTTAAATCCGTATCTCGCAAGTCGGCGTCTTGTAAATCGCTCCCCCGCAGGTCTGCGCCTTTAAGCTGACAGAACAAGCGATAGGCATCCAGGTCGCTGGTGGGGCGATCGCCTTGTCGGTCGAGATCGATTTTGACGAGATCGTATTTAATATTTTCAGTATAAATCGTAAAGACAATATTGAAAATTTCTAAAAAATCAATAAACCACTGGCAATTCTCCTCTTCTGAATTTTCGTAATACCGAATTAGTTGGGCAATACAGTACTCCAAATGCGGGCGCGAGTACTGACATAGAGCAACGATTTTTAAGAATAAAGTAACCAGCGTTAGCGGATGACCTTGAGCCGTTAAAAACACGAACAAGAAAGACGGTTCTTCACCATTTTCTATAGTCAAAAACTCAATCGTGCGATTGCAAGTTCGCAATATCAAATCCGTCGTCGTAAGGTCATCGTCAATGGAAGGGTAGAGCGGATTGAGCTTTTCCGAAAGTTTACTTTTTAGAACTTCAACCGGATACTGATTGCCAATTGAAAATAAAAGGTATTTTAAAAACTGGCGTTTGAATTCGCGATAAGTCAGAGACTGGCTCTCTTGCACGAATTGTTGGGCTTGACGGGTATAGTTAAAGAGAATTTGGCGAGAGACTACTTGCTTGATCAGGCGAACCACATCTTCGCCCAATTGGGTTGGATTTTGATATTGGGTGCGCCGATCGCCCTTAGCATCGCAATGCACCGCATACATCGCCAAATCGAATTTAAATTTATCGCGCAGTTGCTTTGCCACCGTTCGGGCAACTTCTCGCTGTTCGATCGGATTTCTTGGATCGAGATATTGCGGCACCAACAAATACGAAGAGTAGCGATGCGTCCAATGCCGTTCCTCTTGATAATTTTGAATTTTAGGCAGAGTAAACAGCTTTAATTCGCGATAATCGTCGCTGTCAATAAAATTCCGCAACCACCGCCGGAGGGTATTAATTGAAGTCGAGAGCGTATCGCGATCGGCAGGAGCATTATCGAGCAGTTGAATTAAGTTGTGAATCGCCTCTTCATCGCGGTTAGAATACCAATTATTCACCAAGATGTAGCACGATCGCTTCAGGGCATTTCGAAATGCCTCCTCCTCCCCTTGGAGAATTAGAGAATACAACGCCTGTACGACTTCCCCGTCATCCGAACTCGTGCCAAAAACAAACAGTTGTCGAAATTCGTCCAATACCTCTTGCGGCGATCGCTCGCGGACGATCTCGAGCAAAAAGCGAAAGATTGCCTCTCGAGCTTCCTGATGGCTGAATTGAGGACGATCGCCCCGACTGGGGAAATTAGATTGCGATTCGTTCGAGTAGATGCGCCAGTTCACGGTCAATACCAAGGCATTGCACCCAATATCATAGCTTTGGAAAGCCAATTCCTCTATCTCGATCCTAATCGATCGATCGCGCCAATAAAATCTCCCCCAAGCCATAGATCGCTCGGGGGAGGAACTCAGATTGAAATCGGGATTTTTAACGGGTCGATTCGATATATTCGTTAGCTTCAGGAGAAGGGGGGTCTTCTTGTCCCTCAACCGTCCCGTTTGTTTCCCCAATCGACTCGCGAATGGGACCGCGTTCTTCAATTAACTGAATCGCGCGGCTGACGCTTTCGGGCAAAATCGTCACCAAACTGCCTTTCGGAGCTTCATCTAGGGCAATGCGAATCGCCTTGGTTTCCTCGAGAATCGTCTCGAAACGGCAATCGGGATTCACCTGCTCGATCCCATCGCAAATCAAATCGGCAGCTTCGCCACGGGGACGCCCTCGGGTATCGTCGTCTTCTTTGACGATAATTTCATCAAAAAATTCCGCCGCCAATTTGCCCAACAAGATAAAATCTTCATCGCGGCGATCGCCCGGACCGCCGACCACGCCGATGCAAGGTCCGGGCCAGTTGCCAATGAACCCGCCCAATGCCTCGTAACTGGCTGGATTGTGGGCGTAATCGACCAAGACGTGGTAGTCGCCCAAATTAAACAGATTCATGCGTCCGGGGGTCTGACCGACCGAGGCTTGGAAGGTAGCCAATCCCCGACGGATTTCGTCCGGTTGTACCCCTTGCGCGTACGCCGACAGACACGCCGCCAGCGCATTGGCAATCATGAACGGCGCTTTCCCGCCCAGGGTGATGGGGACTTTTGCCCCTTCCTCGATACGAACTTGGGTTTGACCGTCGAGAACTGTCAGGTAACCGTCCTCGTAAACGGCAGCCAGTCCGCCGTTTTGGGTATGCTCTCGAATCAGGTCGCTCTGGGGTTTCATCGAGAAATACGCCACTTTCGAGTCTACCCGCTCCGCCATTTTGAGCGTGAGGGGGTCGTCGGCATTGAGGATGGCGTAACCGTTGGGATCGGTGGCTTCGGCGACGACGCTCTTGAGATGTGCCATTTGTTCGAGGGTATCGATATCCCCGATGCCCAAGTGATCGGCAGCCACGTTCAAAACCACGCCGACATCGCAGCGATCGAACGCCAGTCCCGATCGCAAAATTCCGCCCCGTGCGGTTTCGAGGACAGCCACGTCTACGGTGGGATCTTGCAGGATGAGTTGGGCGCTTTGGGGACCGGTATTGTCGCCTTTTTCGACCAGATAATTGTCGATGTAGGTGCCATCGGTGGTGGTATAGCCGATGGTTTTGTCGGTTTGCTTGAAAATGTGGGCGATCAGGCGGGTCGTGGTGGTTTTGCCGTTGGTGCCGGTAATGGAGACGATCGGAATTTGGCAGCGACGTCCTTCGGGAAATAGCATGTCCAGCACCGGTTTGGCGACGTTGCGCGATTTGCCCTGGCTGGGACAGACGTGCATGCGAAAGCCGGGAGCGGCGTTGACTTCGACGATGACGCCGTCGGTTTCGCGCAGGGGTCGGGAAATGTCGGTGGTGACGATGTCGATGCCCGCGATATCCAAGCCGATAATTTTGACGACCCGCTCGGCAATCCAGACGTTTTCCGGGTGAATTTCGTCGGTGCGATCGATCGCGATGCCCCCCGTGCTGAGGTTGGCGGTGGCGCGCAGGTAGCAGACTTCTCCGTCGGGCAAAACGCTATCGAGATCGTAGCCTTTGCGCTCGAGCAGTTGGCGGCTGTTGCGATCGACGATAATCCGGGTGAGGACGTTATCGTGTCCGTCCCCCCGTTGCGGGTCGCGGTTGGTGCGCTCGATCAGTTCTTCGATGGTGGAACGACCGTCGCCGACGACGTGAGCGGGGACGCGCTCGGAGACTGCGGCGACTTTGCCGTTGACGACCAAAACCCGATGGTCGCGCCCTTGGTAGCAGCGTTCGACAATGACGGATTTGGTTTTAGAGGCAGTGCTGGCGGCATCGTAGGCTTCTTCGGCTTCGACGCGCGAATCGATATCGAGGGTAATGCCCCGTCCGTGGTTGCCATCGAGGGGTTTGATGGCGATGGGGTAGCCGCCCACATCGTCGATGGCAGCATCGAGTTCGTCGAGGTAGTGAATCAGCACCCCTCGCGGAATCGGCACGCCTGCATCTTCGAGGATGCGCTTGGTTCCTTCCTTATCGCAAGCGAGTTCGACGGCGAGGATATTGCTATTGTCGGTGAGGGTGGCTTGGATGCGTCTTTGGTTGGCACCGTAGCCGAGCTGAATCATGGAGCGAGCGCTGACGGGCAACCAGGGAATGCGACGCGCCTCGGCTTCTTTGACGAGGGCTTCGGTGCTCGGACCGAGGGCAGCTTCTGCCCACAGTTCTTTTAAATCTTGAAAATCTTGGTCGATCTCGGAGGTGGGATAGCGCCCCGTATCGACGAGACTCTGACACAGGCGCACGGCAGCGCGTCCGGCGTAGCGACCGGCTCGCTCGTCGAGATATTCGAAGACGACGTTATATACCCCGTGGGTGGAGGTTTCGCGGGCGCGACCGAAGCCGACCGGCATTCCCGCCAGTTCCTGAAGTTCGAGGGCGACGTGTTCGACGACATGCCCCATCATCGTGCCTTTTTGGACGCGAGAGAGGAAGCCTCCCCGGTGACCGGGGGAGCAGAAGTGTTCTTCCAAACTCGGCAGTACCTCGGTGAGTCCCTCGTAGAATCCGCGAATTTCGTTGGTCGGTCGATCGGCTAATCCTTCTAAATCCAAGCGCATCACGATGAGTTTGTGGCGTCGGATGCTCCAATAATTAGGACCGCGCAGAGTTTGAACTTTGAGTATTTTCATATCAATAAATGTGAACGAGGCAGAGGTAGGGCAAGGATGGAACCCTGTTTGTTGTAGTTTCAGACTTGCCAGAGTGTCTGGACTGTTCGCTGCGAACATCTTGTCTGCTCTCTGGCAAAATTTCTACCTTTTCGCCGATCGCGGCGGGCAAAGCGATCGCCCGGTTTAACGCCTGCTTTGCCCGAGGGAAAGTGCCGACCGAACGGGCTTATACGGCAACTCGGCTTTCGGGGGGAATGATGCTGCGAGTTTTGAGGTCGTAGCGATCGCCGTAGGTCAACACGTGCAATCGCAGGTTGCATACGCTGAGGGGATCGCTGGCACCGACGTAGGGTTCGTTGGTGTAGGAGAGTTCTCCGGGATCGATAATCGTGATGGTGCCTTTGCCGATCGCCTGGAGGGTGTCGTCCCGCTCGAAGATGGCACAGGTGTCTTCATCGATGCCGATCCCGATGCGATCGGGATGGGAGGCGACGGCGCTGATCAATCGGGCGACCCGATTTCGGTTTTGAAAGTGCTGGTCTACGATCGCTTGGGGCAAAATGCCCAGACCGGTTGCCATATCGACGAGCGATCGATTGGGCGATTCGCCGCTTCCGCCACCGGCGATCATGTGATGTCCCATGACGGCAGCTCCCGCACTGGTTCCAGCCAGGACGATTTGACCGAGCTGCACTTTCAAGCGGATTTTTTCCATTAAGGGGGTATCGGCGAGCAAACCGCACAGGCGCAATTGGTCGCCACCGGTCATGAAGACGCCGGTGCATTCTTCTAAATAGTCTTGCCAAAGGGGATCTTCGCCTTGATAGCGTTCGCGAATATCGAAGATTTGAATGGATTTGGCACCCATATCCTCGAAGATACGACGATAGCGATCCCCGATCGCGGCAGGTTCTCGCGAGGCGGACGGAATGATTCCGATGCGCGCGTCGCTCGAGCCGGAACGAGTAAAGAAGGCGTGCAGAATCTCGCGTCCGTGAACTTTATCTTCTGCTCCACCGATAACTAAAATCGAGGATTTGACAGATTGGGACATTCTCGCTTCGGGGGATTGAGAGTCTAACTGCGGCATAATGACGTGGTAGGGGGGATGGCACTGGTGCGGGTCCACCAGCTCCCCGCAGGCGCAACAGCCTCGGCGAGGACAACCCGGACAACACTGGCAAGCGAGTCCGATCGCGATCGAATTGCGATTGCCTCGATCGACCGACTGGCTCGATTTTCGCATGGAGATGCTAGTACCTCAGCAGCCTTGGAGAGCAACTGAAGCCGACAAGATCGGTTCTGGCGAGCGATCGAGCTGCCTTAACGCTAAAACATTTAAGCAAATGAGGTAAATTTCGAGCAAATTTTAAGGCTTTGTCGTTTGAGTTTCAACCCGCATGACGACTAAAAGCCCTTCGCGATCGCCTCGAATATCATTTAGGATAGGGGTCTGGGCGGCTAGTATACTTGAATTTTTGTAAATTTTTGTCAAAAAACCTAAACATTCGTGCGCTTTGATATCGTTACCCTATTTCCGGATTTTTTCGCCTCGCCCCTGAGTTCTGGGTTGTTGGGGAAAGCCCTTGCCAAGCAAATTGCCGAAGTCGAGCTGGTCAATCCCCGCGATTTTGCCACGGACAAGCATCGCAAGGTGGACGACGAACCCTATGGCGGCGGCGTTGGAATGGTACTCAAACCCGAACCGATTTTTGCAGCGGTCGAGTCGCTACCGGTTTGCCCGCGTCGCGAGGTTATCTTGCTCACTCCCCAGGGACAGCCGATGCAGCAATCCCTCTTTCGAGAATTGATCGACCATTACGACCAATTGGTCTTGTTATGCGGTCATTACGAAGGGATTGACGAGCGGGTAATGCATTTGGTGACGCGGGAGGTGTCGTTGGGGGATTTCGTGCTGACAGGGGGCGAAATTCCGGCGCTGGCGTTGCTCAATGGCGTGGTGCGATTGCTACCGGGAACGGTGGGGAAGGTCGAATCGCTGCAACAGGAAAGTTTCGAGACGGGATTGCTCGACTACCCGCACTATACCCGTCCGGCGGAGTTTCGCGGTTGGAAAGTGCCCGAGGTGCTGCGATCGGGAAATCATGCCGAAATCGATCGCTGGCGGCGATCCCAGCAGTTACAGCGGACTCGCGATCGCCGTCCCGATTTACTGGCTCCCCCGGAGGTTACGGAGGGCAATTAGGGAGCAAACAGGCTATTAAATAAAGTATTGATATTAAAAGTTTGAGTGATGCGTAAAATTCGAATTTTATTAATGAGCGCGATCGCCTTCTTGATTACCAGTCAAGTTCCTCCAGATTTCATCGCCATCACCCCCGACAATTGGCTGACCCCCGAAGAAGCCGAAGCACGCAGTCGCGGAAGTCGCAGCCGAGGGGGATCGTTTTCGTCTCCCTCGCGATCGCGCAGCAGTTCTCCCTCCCGCTCGTCGGGAAGTTCCTCTGGCTCCTCTGGAAGCAG
>CAYQUF010000023.1:13294-16078 GCA_964420595.1 uncultured bacterium | reverse complement strand
CGCCAGCCATCGAGCAACACAGGCGGACGAGTACGCGGCGGATCGTTCGATCGCAAACCTTCTCCCTCTCCCTCTCCAACCACCACCACATCGCCATCTCGACCCCGCACGGGAACGACATCAACGCCGCACTCCCCTCGCACTTCTCCCTCGCACTCGTCTCCCTCCCACCGCGAAACCGAAATCGAAGTCGAAATTAACGCTCCGTCAACCAATCCCAACTACGGGAACTATCAAAACGTCAATCCCGCCGGTCGCTCTAATAGTGCCGACAGTTACGACTCCAACACCAGTCCGAGCAATTCCAATCCCAGCCAGCCGCAAAGTGCAACCTCTAACGCCTCGGCGAATCGACGTTCCGGCGGCTTCCCGTGGGGATTTGTTTTCTTTTTATTAATTGCTGGCGGAATTGTCGGAGCAATTTGGTACGCGATGTCGAAGCAGTCGAGTACGCCAGAAGACGAACTGAGTAACGATGTCGTCACCGTCAGCAAGTTGCAAGTGGCGTTGCTCGCCGAAGCACGGGAGCTACAAAACGAACTCGCCGAAATCAGCCTGAATGCAGATCTCGACAGTCGGGAAGGATTGACGCAGTTCTTACAGGAAACGGCGCTGGCGTTGTTGCGGAAGCCGGAATATTGGAGCTACGCGCTTTCGAGTTCGCAGACCGTCAAAAGTCGAGAAGAAGCGCAGCAAGTGTTCGAGCAACTTTCCATTGGCGAGCGCAGCAAGTTCGACGCCGAAACGTTTACCAATGTGAACGGTCGGGTGCGACATCAAGAGGTGGCGGAGTCGGACGCGGACATCGATCCCTCAGAATATATTGTCGTGACGCTGTTGGTGGGAACCGAAGACGACCAACCGCTGTTTGGAGATGTTTACTCTGCCGAAGATTTAAAAGCTGCCCTAACTCGCGTGGCGTCGATTACGCCGGATTACTTGTTGGTGTACGAACTGTTGTGGAGTCCGGAAGGGGAAACCGACAGTCTTACCTCCGACGAGTTGCTAACGGAGTACGGCGACATGGTTCATATTGCTTGATTGGAGGCAACAGGGGAGAGGTAGAAAAGGGGGAAATGTAGGGAGTTGGTCTCCAAATCCTCCCCATTCTCTTGCAAAATCCCATGAATGCTAACGAACGAGAGAACGATATTGTCACGGTTTCCAAGTTACAGGTGGCGTTAGACGATCGCGCGATCGCTCTTTGTACCTACCTGTCCGACCTCGCCGTTGTCGCCGATACCGAGACGACAGAGGGATTGTGGCAATTGCTGCAATCGGTGGTTGAGGTGTTGCGGGAGCATTCCCAGTGTTGGACGCACGTTCTCGCCACGTCCAAAACCCTCGACAGTCGAGAGGACGCCGAAACCTGGTTTAACCTGCTCTCGGTGGAGGAGCGAGAGAAGTTTAGCGCGCAAACGCTGGTGAATGTGGATGGCGAGATCGTGGAAACCCCCGCGCCGCCTTTGGAGGAGGACGACGAATCGGGGGAATGCGTCGTGGTGACGCTATTGTTGGGAACGGCAGACGATCGCCCGTTGTTTGACGAGATTACCGCTTCGTCGGAGTTAACGCGCGCTTTAGAGCGAATCGAGGCAATTTCGCCGGATGATTTGATGGTCTTCGAGTTGCTCTGGAGTCCGCAAGCCGCAGGCGATCGCCTTAGTAAGGCAGATTTGCGCGATCGCTATGGGGACTTAATCGCGATTGATTGAGCAATCACAAGTTTCCGCTGGTCGGTTTGCGACCTTGACGCACGCGGGAGACGATAAAGCCGATGGCGATAGCCACAAGGAGAATTAGGGGGACGCTGATATAGGGACGATTGATGACGCTACCGAACCACTCTGCTACGCCACCACTGGCGCTCGATCCGGCTATGTACCCTTTAGGAAATTCGACGATAATACTCAATCCTTCCCGAACTTTTAAGGGTCGAGTGGTGGAAAAGATCGCATTTCCATTGTCATCAAAAGAAGCCTCATAGCTTTGACCTTTTTCTCCTTCATACCCCGTAAAGGCTTTTAAGCTCGCGCGACCGGTTGGAATTTCGTCGGGAAGGCGAACGATCGCGCCCGCATTTTCAATCGGAAATTCCCAATTTTGTCCCGTCACGTTCCAATAGAGGCGATCGCGATTACCAGATCGATCCAATTGGCGATCGGTGCGATAATCGATCTCAAACGTATAAACCCCCGGATCGAGATACACGTCTTCTTGATAGATTTTAATTCTTTTATTACCATCCACTCGCTCCACTTCATAGGGCGTGGTTTCCCCATCCCGGCGCACTTCTAAAATTTCATACGGGACGGTTCCATTATGAAATGGAGACGTCAGCAAAAGATCGCGATAAATGCCTCGCTCGATACTTTCTCCTTCTGCCCTCACTTTGATTTCTTCAGTGACTAAAAAGCTACCGTCGGTGTTAATGGTAATGTCGCTGTAAAAATTGAGGACGCTTTCGCCAGAAGCAGCATTTGCGACGAGATCTCCGGTAATGGGATTGGAGAGATTGACGATACCGAGCAAAATTGGCACGAATAGGGCAAACAAGACATAGCGCAATCGAACTAATCCTTTGCGATGGCGTCGAAACCAATAGCGGTTGAGTTGAAATTGTTTGAGTGTCATGAGTTTTGATAACCAATTACAACAACAGGACAATATCCCTGTGCGTTCTTTGTGACTTTGTGGCGAACATCGGTGCGGCGATTACAAACCACCACCGCCATCGCCGCCTCCTCCTCCACCAGCGTCACCGCCGCCACCACCGCCGTCACC
>CAYQUF010000023.1:0-13194 GCA_964420595.1 uncultured bacterium | reverse complement strand
CCGCCACCGCCAGCAGGAGCGCCAACGATACCGGGATTCCCCGGTGCGTGACCGCGAGCAGGCTGCTTGCGAGGAATACTTACATAGATAGCGTCGAAATAGTCGCAGCAGTTGCAGCGATAGGAAATGCAACGCACTCCATCGTGTTTGTAAGTTGGTTTCTCGAGAATATTCTCGTCACACGAAACGATGTATTCTTGACAGTTAGGACATTTGGAATACGAATCTGAAGGCGTGCGATCGAATATGCGAATATAAACGGCGGAGGGATCGACGGTCGAATACCAGCCTTCGGGTTGAATGCTGCCCAATTTCCAAGCGACCTGCTCGGCATCGCTGAGACGATCCGCTAAGTCACCTCGTAACATTGGCTTCATTGGCTGTCCGTTGCGCGCATCGACGCGAGGACGTAAGGACGTATAGTGTTGGTCTAAATAGCAGGCAAGGAAAAAGCCAACAATACCGCTACCGACTAAACTCACTGAAATAGTAGATGAGTGCCATTGAGATGTCTCGACTACGCAAGCCATGTAAAACAGGGCGATTCCCAACGTGAGTGCCCAAGATACGAGATATTCCCATGCGAAGATCTTCAAATGGAAGTCTGTTGAGAATAGTCCTCGAGCGGAAAAGCGCGATCGCTTTCCGGGAGTCAGAGCGAGGGGATAATTTCGGGCTGTCTCTCTCGTTTGACGATGGAACCATATGGCAAATATCAGACTTGCTATGCCCATAGAGATTAACAAGACAGCCTGTCCGGACAACATCTGTGAAGTAGAGCCGAAGGAGTCTCTGGAGTCGATCCGAGCAATCCGTTCGCTCGATGCGGCATTGGCTACGGCATTTCCAGTGAGGGAGTTCAATAGCTCGATCGCGCCAAACAGAGTGGGTAAAGACAATGCAAATAAGAAATAGCGCCATTGCTTTACTCCTGTAAGGTTGCATCTGAGTAATTTAAGATTAAGTAAGGTTTGATATTTTTTCACTACAGTCTCCCAAATATCATCACTAGAATTTTATCAATATTAGAGAGTAAGTCAAGTAAAGCTTTGTTAAAAGTGAGATAATCGCTCAGCCTAGCTGATGCGATCGCCGACTTGCAAGTCATAATCATTGACAATTGCATCGTAATTTTCCAAAAAACATGATTTAATGATGAACGCCATCCACAGCAAAACAGGGAAGAGCCAGTGACTCTCCCCTGAAGAATTTTTTAAAAACTAAATAACCATATGTAGATAAAACAAAGCTGGCGATCGCCTCTCGTGACATTCAATTAAAATTGAAGGCGATCGCCTCGATTGTTAGATAATCGGGTTAACTCGCTCCGTTAGGCTGTCCGGGCAATCTCAACCCTTCTGCTTCGGCGCGATAGCGTTCCACATCGGCAGAATAGTCGATCGGTAGTACCGCCACCGTGTTATCGTGCGGGCGGGGGATAATCACCCAGGACTCCAACGTCGCACCGTAAGCGCGTTCGACTGCTTCGATTCCAGCATCCATTGCCCGTTTGACTTCCGACACGTCCCCGCGAATATTAATCGTGAAGCGAGCGCTTCCGACGCGGATATAGCCAACGAGGGTAATGCGACCGGCTTTCACCATCGCGTCCGATGCTGCCAAAATACCTGGAAACCCCTTTGTCTCCAAGGATCCAACCGCCTGTTGAGTCATTTCTAGTCTCCTGAGTTCAGATCGATGCCGAACGAGTTCGTCCCAATTGTCATGATTTCAAAGAACTCGCTCGAACCAAATGAGAAGTTATATTAAGCGTTTTCCAAACGGGTTCAAAATGGAAACACCAATTATCGGAAAGGCTCGCTAACCTCAGTGTAGTGGATAGGCAAAACGCTTTCGATATTTTCGGGAGGATTGGGCACGATGTAGTGAGTAATCACTTCACCGCCATAGGTTTCTGTTGCTGCTTCAAGACCAGCCTCCATTGCTCGCTTCACTTCGGAGACGCTACCGCGAATTGCCACGTCAAAGCGACCGCTTTCAGCTTTATCGCAATAAACAATGGTCACCTCCCCCCCCTTGACCATTGCGTCGGCTGCGGCGAGAATCGCCGGAAAGCCTAGTGTTTCAATTACTCCAACCGCAACTGGCATCGAGCCGTTCCTCAATCCAAATCAAATGCGTTCACTCTAATTGTACGCTGTCGCGGTCGCAAAGTTCGATCGAGATTCACGAATATTCAAGGAGCAGGGTTGGCGGGAATTCCAAGGTAATTCGGCATTGATTTAATTTTCTTAATGTTTTTAAAAGTTTTTGTGAACGTTTGTCGCAATTTTTTAACTTTGCCAGCCAATGAGAGATGACTTGTTTGAGTCACTTAGGGCGCGATCGCCTGCTAAAATTGTCGTTTGAGACCTGACCGAGTTTTGCGGATCAATGTAGGCGTGGTTCTCCCGGTCAGGGGTTTAGGAAAAACAGCGATCGCCTCTGAAGCATCGAGCGAAACTGGTAGAGTATTTCTACGGAATCATACGTAAATTTTGATGGACATTCGGATCGGGAACGGCTACGATATTCACCGCTTGGGACCCAATCGCCCCTTAATTCTCGGTGGCGTCAACATTCCCCACGAGTTGGGATTGCTCGGTCACAGCGACGCCGACGTGCTGACCCATGCCATGATGGACGCGATGCTGGGGGCGTTGAGTTTGGGCGATATCGGGCATTATTTTCCCCCGAGCGACGAGCGTTGGGCGGGAGCCGATAGTTTAGAGTTATTGGCGCAGGTGAACCAAATTATCGCTGACAAAGGCTGGACGGTGGGAAATATCGACTCCACCCTGGTCGCCGAACGTCCGAAATTGAAACCGCATTTAGCCGCGATGCGCGATCGCTTGTCGCAAGTGTTGGACATTGAGGGCGATCGCATTAGCATTAAAGCCACGACCAACGAAAAGCTCGGTCCGACGGGACGGGAGGAGGGAATTTGTGCCTATAGCGTGGCATTGTTGGTGCGCTCGGATTAAACTCGGCGATCGCTAAGATAAAGTTTGGACGGTATTTTGTCGAGGGAATCACGGACGGATATGATGAGCGATCGCGCGTTTAATTCCAATTGGTTCGACCGAATCGCTTGCTCGTGGCGGCGATGGCTGTCGGGACTGCTTGCTGTCATGATGGCGATCGCCTTGAGCGGTTGCAGTCTCGAACAATACAGAACCGAAACCAGCGGTTCGCCACCATTGGTATTGAGCATCCTCAGCGATCCCAAAACCTTTAACGCCCCCCTGTCGCAAGAATCGCCCAATATCTTCGGCTATACCTATGAAGGTCTGGTCGCTCAAGACGGGATTACCGCCGAAATTATTCCCGCTTTAGCCGAATCTTGGCAACTCTCCGACGACAAACTCAGAATCGTATTTACTCTACGGGAAGGATTGAAATGGTCGGATGGAGAACCCCTGACCGCCAAAGACGTGGTCTTTACTTTTAACGAAATTTACTTTAACGAAAAAATTCCAACCCCGACCCGCGATATCCTCAGAATTGGCGAAGAAGGCATCTTGCCAGAAGTCAATCAACTCGACGATCGCCGAATCGAGTTTATCATGCCCCAACCGTTTTCGCCCCTGCTGCGATCGCTGGGTGCTGAAATTCTGCCCGAACACGTGCTTCGACCCACCATCGAACAAACCGACTCGGAAGGAAATCCCCGCTTTCTCTCCACCTGGGGAACCGATACGCCTCCCGAAGAATTGGTAGTCAACGGTCCCTACGTTCTCAAACGCTACATCCCATCGCAGCGAGTCGTGTTTCGGCGCAATCCCTACTATTGGCGCAACGATGAAGCGGGAAATTCCCAGCCGTATATCGAGGAAATTATTCTTCAAATTGTCGATAGTGAAGATACCGCCCTATTACAGTTTCGTTCGGGCGGATTGGATTCGTTTGGCGTGTCGCCGCAATATTTTTCGTTGCTGAAACGAGAGCAAAAACGGCAAAATTTCACGATTTACGGCGGCACCCCCGAAACTAAAGAACCCGCTCCCGGCACGACCTTTATTTCATTTAACCTGAATCAAGGTAAAAATCCCGATGGAACGCCATTAATCGAGCCGTATAAATCCCGTTGGTTCAACACCCTAAAATTCCGGCAAGCCGTGGCTTACGCCCTCGATCGCCAAACGATGATTAACAATATTTATCGAGGGTTGGGCGACTTGCAAAATTCTCCCATTTCCGTCCAAAGTCCATATTATCTATCCCCCGAGGAAGGGTTGAAAGTGTATCGCCACAACCGGGAGAAAGCGAAGCAACTCTTGCTAGAAGCGGGCTTTCAGTACAACGACGATGGCGAATTGCTCGATTGGGATGGAAATCGAGTTCGGTTTACCTTGGTGACCAATGCGGGCAATAAAACCCGGGAAGCGATGGGCGCGCAAATCAAGCAGGATCTCAGTAAAATTGGCATTCGAGTCGATTTCAATCCGATCGCGTTCAATACCCTCGTCAACAAGCTCTCCAACTCCCTCGATTGGGAATGCCATATGATTGGCTTTACCGGCGGCGTCGAACCGCACAGTGGCATGAACGTTTGGTCACCGGACGGTCGCTTGCACAGTTTCAATCAAAAACGAGACGAACCGCCCCTCATCGGTCGAGAAGTCTCGGATTGGGAGCGAGAAATTCACCAACTTTACATTCGAGGTTCGCGAGTTTTCGATGAAGAAAAACGCAAAGAAATTTACGGCAAGGCGCAACAAATCGTGCAAGAGAAGTTACCCTTTATTTATCTGGTGACGCCCTTATCGATGAGTGCCGTGCGCGATCGCGTCGAAGGGATCGAATATTCTGCCCTCGGCGGCGCATTTTGGAACATTCACGAACTGAAACTCGATTCGCAAGACAGTCGTTTTTAATCTCATGCAACCCGAAGCCTTACAATCTCTACTCGAAGCCGTGGCAGCCGGAGAAATGAATCCCGCTACCGCACTCGAAAAACTCAAATATTTCGCGATCGAACCGGTCGGCGATTTCGCTAAAATCGATCGCCATCGCACCCTCAGAACCGGATTTCCCGAAACCATTTGGGGACCGGGAAAAACCCCCGAACAAATTGCCGACATTATGAATGCCATGCGCCAGCGTCAGTCGGTGGTGATGGTCACGCGGGTCGAACCCGAAACCTACGCGCAACTATCGGAGCGGGTTCCGGATTTGCACTACTATTCGGCGGCTCGAATTTGCGCGATCGCCCCGGAGACGATCGAGTTACAATCTCAAGGGACTCTCGGTCTGATTAGCGCGGGGACGGCAGATTTGCCCGTGGCGGAGGAAGCAGCGGTTACGGCGCAATTGAGCGGCTTCCGGGTGAAGCGATTCTGGGATGTCGGCGTTTCGGGGATTCATCGCTTGCTCGAACATCGAGAGGCGATCGCCCAGGCAGATGTTTTAATTGTCGTAGCGGGCATGGAAGGGGCGCTTCCCAGCGTCGTGGCGGGATTGGTCGATTGTCCCACCGTTGCCGTTCCCACCAGCATCGGATACGGCGCGAGTTTCGACGGACTCGCTCCCCTGCTGACCATGCTCAACTCGTGCGCGGCGGGGGTTGGCGTGGTTAATATCGACAATGGGTTCGGCGCGGCGATTTTAGCCGGACAGATTCTGCGAACTGCCGAACGAATGCGATCGCTCAAAGGATCCGAACAATAAACGGATAGCGATAGGCGCGATCCGGATTGCGCCAAATTTGGGCGATGGCGATTAATGGCATGATAAAGCTGGCGATCGTTAAGATGATTAATAAGGGAATGCCGATGAGAACGAAAACGAGTAAACTAAACAGCAATGTAGCAATTGATAGATTAATATAAAAGTTTAACGCTTCCTTGGCATTATCTCGGACGACGGGATCGCCAGAAACTCGCAAAATGACAGCGGGAACTGAAATCGACAGGGCGATCGAGCCTGCTAAAATCAGCACAGCCACTTGCAGGGTAATCGGTATCAACGTCACTCGGAAGACATACATAAATAAAGTGGGCAATCCGATGAATACAAAAGTCGGACCAAATATGCAAATCGTCCCGTGAGATAGTACCGATAAAAGCTTGCGCTTTCTCGTTATATCTTCCATCCCGACATTTTCCGAGAGTGCCTTGCGTCATGACAATAGCACGCCCATCGCGATTTTTGTACTCGGATGCGCGTTTGCTAAACTTTAACTCGTCACCCGCTTAATTCTTCTTCTCCAGTAGGTTCCACTATCGCCATGAGTCATCAGGACGAAATCCAAAACGCGGTCGATGTCCGCCGCAACTTTGCAATTATCTCCCACCCCGACGCCGGTAAATCAACCCTGACCGAAAAATTATTGCTCTACGGAGGGGCGATTCACGAAGCGGGTGCGGTCAAGGCGCGCCGAGCGCAACGCCACGTCACCTCTGACTGGATGGCGATGGAACAGCAGCGGGGAATTTCGATTACCTCCACCGTGTTGCAGTTCGACTATCGCAACTGTCAGATTAATTTACTCGACACCCCCGGTCACCAAGACTTCAGCGAAGATACCTATCGCACCCTGGCGGCGGCGGATAATGCGGTCATGCTCGAAGATGCGGCGAAAGGGTTGGAACCGCAAACCCGGAAGCTGTTTGAAGTGTGTCGGATGCGCTCCATTCCGATTTTTACCTTTATGAATAAAATGGATCGTCCCACCCGCGATCCCCTCGAACTCCTCGACGAGATCGAGCAAGAGTTGGGATTGGCCACCTATGCGGTAAATTGGCCGATCGGAATGGGCGATCGCTTTAAAGGCGTTTACGATCGCCGCACGCAAAAAATTCACTTATTCGAGCGTACCGCTCACGGCAGTCACGAAGCGGGAGACACCGAGATCGATTTGGGCGACCCGCGCATCGAAGAACTATTAGATCGCGATCTCTACTACCAATTCAAAGACGAGTTGGAAATGCTCGAAGAATTGGGCGCAGATTTAGATCTCGACGAGGTTCGCGCCGGACGGATGACCCCCGTGTTCTTCGGAAGCGCCATGACCAACTTCGGGGTGCAACTGTTTCTCGACTCGTTCCTCGACTACGCTCTCGAACCTCGCGCCTATCCCAGCACCGAAGGCGAAATTCCGCCCACCTATCCGGAATTTACCGGGTTCGTGTTCAAGCTACAAGCCAACATGGATCCCAAACATCGCGATCGCGTGGCATTCATGCGCGTGTGTACCGGAAAGTTCGAGCGCGACATGAGCGTCAACCACGCTCGCACGGGGAAAACCGTTCGCCTCTCCCGCCCGCAAAAACTGTTCGCGCGGGGTCGCGAGTCTCTCGATAGCGCCTATCCCGGCGATATTATCGGGTTGAACAATCCCGGCGTTTTCGCCATCGGCGATACGGTCTACACCGGGAAAAAAGTGGAATACGAAGGGATTCCCTGTTTCTCCCCTGAAATGTTCGCCTATCTCAGAAATCCCAACCCCTCGAAGTTCAAGCAGTTTCGCAAAGGCGTCAACGAATTGCGCGAGGAAGGGGCAATTCAAATTATGTACTCCACCGACGAAGCCAAACGCGATCCGATTCTGGCGGCGGTGGGTCAGCTTCAATTCGAGGTGGTACAGTTTCGGATGCAAAACGAATACGGCGTCGATACTCGCTTGGATCCGATCCCGTTTAGCGTGGCGCGATGGGTCGATGGCGGTTGGGAAGTCCTCAACAACGCCGGTCGCCTGTTCAATACCGCCACAGTCAAAGATAGCTGGGGTCGTCCGGTACTGCTGTTTCGCAACGAGTGGAACTTGCAGCAAGTCGAAGGCGACCATCCGGAGTTAAAGTTAAATGCCAGCGCGCCGGTAGTCGCGGGGAAGGAACCGGAGTCGATTTAACCGCCGTTCCCCACTGCGGCGCTAGTTATCGATTAGCGAACTTCGCGCACGTCTACCGGAAAGCAGTTGGAACCGGGACAATTTTGCATCCGCAGAATGTCGTTGCGGCTGCTGAGTTTCACCTCAAACTCGTCGGGAGAGTAACTGTCGTGAGGCGTATCAGTTCCGGGATAGGTGGCGTTGGCGGCATCGAGGATATATGCACCCTCGCGGGTTCTTAGCTGGATGTCTTCCTCGACGAGGATGGTATCTCTAGGGAGATCGGCCTTCACTAACAGCGTACCGCGATCGCCCGAGAGATAGAGCCGTCCGTAATGGTCGATTCCGCCAGCTTCCCACTGGAGATCCCAAACGCCATCGAGACTCGGATCGACCACTTGCGTATCGATTCCCTGTGCGGTCTGGGTTTCGCTAGCCTTGGCTGGAGGTTGCACGGTGGAGGCAATCCCGACGCCAGACGCTAACATTAAGATTGCCAGACCTGCGGATTGAATGGTTTTTAGAGGTTTGAGTTGCTTAATCGCCATATTGGTAACCTCCTAATTCAACGGTCTGTTTTTAGCAGAATTAACGATTTCGGCTCGGATCTTCCCTCGAAAGCCAGACTTTTGGAGTGGAAATCGCGAGAGCGCGACAAATATAAGAACAATTGCTCATTGGGAAGACGGCTTAATGGGTGTGACGAACAACACAGGTCGGTCGGAGCTAACTCACTTGCACTTGTCGCGCCGAACTTTACAATCCGGTCATACGATTTGACTCGCTGATAATTTTTGCAATGGAATAAATATTTCCTGCAATTTTTAGTTGCCACGTCCAGCTAAATTACGAGAGAAGCTCGACTGTCCGGTTGAATAATGTTGGAATCTTTCCCAAATTTAATTTGAGGTATGAATATGATGAAATCACTCGCGATCGCGCTAACGAGTGCAACCTGCTTAACGGTTGGTGCAACAGTCTTCCCCACAACTCCAGCCACCGCTGGAACCCTCTCGTTCGATTACGAAGCATCATTTTCAGGCGACATTCAACTGAATCCGATCGTCAGCGGATTGCTCGATCTTCCCGAAGACAGCTTTGATTTCTCCGAAACCTTGTCTGGGTCTTTTACAACGCTGGACGACCCGAATCAATTTCTCGATGGCGACATTATCCTCGGTTCTTCGTTTTTTAGCAGTTTGTTAGGCGTCGATGTTAACAGCGATCCGGATCTAGCGTTCCTCAATGAATTACTCTCGATGGATTTTGCCGGAACGGGGACGTTAAATTCCGATACGGGAACGACGGGATTCGAGTTTAATTACCTCCGCGATCTCGATGCGATCGCGATTGATAATTTCGATACTAACGTGGTCAATGGCTGTTTGACCGGCGTTTGCACGGTCGATGATGGCATTTGGGATTTTGGTTTATTTGCCAATAGCGAATTGGTGAATGACTTGCTCGATCTGGATTTACCTCCCTTTCTCGTGGATGAAGAATTCCTCATCGCACAAGGAGGAGGTGATTTTACGCTGATGACCGAACCGCAAACGGATTCCACTTCAGTTCCAGAACCTGCTACCTGGTTGGGGTTACTGGCAATTGGCGGTTGGACGATTAAGCGTAAGGTCGAACAAGTGCAAGCTAGCTAGTTGTTTTTAAGGGGCGATCGCTGCTCAGAAGAAAAATATTTCATCCAATTGCGGCGATCGCTCGAATCTTATTTTAACTTGCCGACGGCGCTAGCCACGAAAAAGGGGCGATCGGGAGATTTCGGAGCAACCAATAGGTCACAACGACGTAGAAAAATCGCATAATCCACTGAGATGGAATCAAAAATGCAGGCATTCGTTGTTTGCCTAACACTTCAACGGCATATTTGATATAAGTCCACCCGAGAAATGGCAAACAAAGCACCATCAAATGCCAAATGGTTGTTTGGAGGACTTTGATTTGACATTGGAGTTTCAGTCAATCCCATCAATGCTATATCAGTAATTAATCACTTATACAATTTTATTGTTACACAAAAACCAAAATAATTCAAAGTATTGCTTTAAATAACTTAATATATGACTATAAACGATATTTAAGATCGAATTAAGCGATCTATGATGCCAACGTAATGCTTGTCTGAAGGTCGTTTCAGCGAATTTTGAGACGATCGCAGATGTTTATCCCCACACGCGACGCAAATCTAAGCTAAACCCCGGTAACACTGGCTCACCGGATAGCTGGCTCGGATTGTCTAACGTTTCCACCGTTAACTCCGGTCGATAAATTTCAACCCTTCGACGTTGCGGATCGATGAGCCAACCCAGCTTTGCACCATTCTCCACATACTCTCGCATTTTGTGTTGCAGCGAATTGACCGTATCCGAATCAGAACGCAACTCAATGGTAAAATCGGGACAGATCTTGGCAAAGGTTCCTTTTTGCTCTGGAGTTAGTGCGTCCCAGCGTGTTTGACTCACCCAAGAAGCATCCGGAGCGCGAGTTGCTCCATTGGGTAAAATAAAGCCAGTCGAGGAGTCAAACGCTTCCCCTGGTTCGCCTGCATTCCGCCACCACAGATACAGCTCTCCTGCAATACTCCAATTCCGTTTTCCGGTTTCCCAGCCAGTCGGCGGATTCACAATCAACTCCCCTTGTGCTGTCCTTTCGAGTCGCAAATCTCGATTCGTGGCGGCGAGAGCTGCAAACTGTTCTTGGGTGACATAGAGTTTGATGTTTTTGGGTAACTCAAGTGATATAGTTTTGTGCTTGCGAGGGGTTTGCAACATGATTATCTCTCATTTTTTTCGCGTCAAGTCAATCTTTATGTGCGGATTTTTAGGGTTACGAATGGGGCTCTGCAAATAAAATCATAGAACAGGCAAGGGATTTAACTACTTTAGTAGTGACATCGCTAACAGCAAGGCCGCCAGCCGTCCGACGGCGGATCGATCTCAAAATCACTAAATCGAACGATTCGGCAGCCTGAACGATCGCTCGCGCCACATCATCCGACTTCATCGTCTTAATCGTCACTTTCGGTTGCGCCTCTGATTGTGCCAACACCTCCATCAGTTCCGCCTCGAACTGGGAAATTTGTTCGGCAGGCGTGCGGCGATCGCACACGTGCAGTAACATAATCTCAGCTTGGTTCGTATCGGCAAATAATTGGGCGAACCGAATGGCACGAACCGCTTGCGGCGCTAAATTTTTAACGGGAATCAAAATGCGGTGAATATCGATCGGCTCATCAATCAGCCGCGTCACCGCCACCGGACAGTGAGACGACCAAAACACGCGATCGATCGCATTGCCAAACAAGCGCACGGGTAAGCCAATCGTCTCGCTCCACCCCATCACGATCAAGCTGGCATTTTTCTCCCGTGCCGTCCGACTGATTCCCTCTGCTACATCGTCATCGATGCGGATTTGCGGTTGTGCTTCCACGCCAAATTCGCGACCGATCTCAATGGCGCGATCGAGCAATCGCCGACTCTGTTTCAGCGCTACATTCACCTGCGGCTCGTCCATGTGAACGTGCGCCTGCGCGATGGACAGCGGCACGACGATCCCGGATTCGTGATGTGCCAGCAACGCTGCCATTTCGATTAAATAGCGCTCCGTCAGCGGGTTGCAGACCGGAACCACCACGGTAAATTGATAGGAACTTGGCGGCGAGGATCCTTCCTCCACTATCTGTTGCTCGCGATCTTCCCACCAAATCGTTGATTGTGCCGTTTCCAAACGACTCGGTTCCGGTTGCGCCAGTGTGGGTTTCGGTAATGGCAATCGGCTGGCAAATCGCGCCGTCAGTAGCGGACCGAGTAACGAGGTCACCACCATCAACACGATAACGCCATTAAACACCGCCTCGCTAATCAGCGTTTCTCCCGCTGGATTCAAGGCTTGATACGCCGCCAACGCTGCCGCCAACGTCGCCGCCACCTGGGGAATCGACAGCGACCACATAGTCAGGGTTTCGTTCCAACTATAGCGATAGAGAAAGCGAGCGATCGTGGCAGCGACAAACTTACTCGCGATCAATCCCAACACGATTGCTAGGGTCAGTCCCAACGAAGAGGTGAGGGTTTCGACAAAAGCGGGAATATCGAGCAGCAGTCCCATTCCCACGAAGAAAAACGGAATAAACAGGGTACTGCCGACGAATTCGATCTTTTCTTCCACCGGACCGCGTCCCACCACGTCGTTGACCGCCAGTCCGGCTAAAAATGCACCGACGATTTTATCGACATTGATCAATTGCGCGCCAACCGAAGCGAGAAAGACAGCCAGTAGGACGAACAGGAATTGATTGCTTTCCTCGTCTCCCGAGCGATGGAAGTATTCTTTCCCCGCCCAGTCTAACCCAAACAAAACGGCGATCGCGTAAAGTGCCAGTCCCCCCAATTGCATCACCAAACTGGTAGCAGAAAACTCGCCAGCGTGAATCGACACGCAGATTGCCAAGACCAGCAAGGCGGCGATATCGGTGAAAATCGTCGCGCCAATGGTGACCGTCACGGCTTCGTTGCGAACCACCCCAAGGCGATTGACAATGGGGTATCCCAGTAGCGTGTGGGACGCCATCAGCGACCCGATTAGAATCGAAGCGGTCCAACCGAAGCCGAAGCTATGACCGACGAAGGTTCCGACCAATAAGGGAAGCAAGAAGGTCGCAAGACCGAATCCAATGGAGCGGTTTTTGGTTTTGCGAAATTCTTCCAGGTCGATTTCCAATCCCGCCACGAACATCAGGTAAATTTTGCCGATGTCCGAGAGGAGTTTCATCGTCTCGGAGTCGGCGTCGAGCAGTTGCAGTCCGTTTTGACCCAACACCACTCCCGCGACGAGCAATCCGACCAATCCGGGGAGCCGCAGTCGCTCGAAGATTGGCGGAACGGTCAAGATGACCAATAGGAGAATGGTAAACGAAACAATGGGGCTATCGGGTAACCCTTGCAGTATTTGTTCCATCGAGGTGTTCTGGAGCTATTCCATGTCGAGCCAATTGCATTTCATAGTAGACGAGTTGGTGGCATTTGGGAGCGGGGTGGGAAAATTTTGGCATCAGGGGAAGGGGTGGACATGCTGGCGATCGCGCGCCTTGGTGTCGCGAGACAATCAGCGATACAATAATAAAATTCCTCACTCTATCCCGCCGGGAGTCTCGAAATCGCTCGACAACCAGAAGCCATCCTCAGAAGCTTTGTCTCTGTTCGGCTCCTCATCAGGCTGGCTAATTTCGAGTTCTCTGTTGTAATTTCTATCGAGTTCAACACTCGGTAGAGTTTCGTTTTTCCAAAGTTCAGCTCTACAACAACATCGTCTCGTGAAAACCGACCACTTATTCTATCGTTTATTTCAAG
>CAYQUF010000022.1:30925-38806 GCA_964420595.1 uncultured bacterium | reverse complement strand
TCTATTGTGCCAAGCTAACTTCTATCGCTAGATTTTTTTATCTTTTCTTTATAAACAGTCTCTAAAACCCATACTTCTCAATCTGCTGTTTCAAATACTGCTCCGGTTCCGCCGGATCGAACGTATCGAACTTCAACTTTTCGTACCTTAAAATAATCGTCGGTGGCGTTTGTCCCAACTGCTTCGCCAACTGTCGCGCCAATCCCGTCAAAAATACCTCGTCGGCGATGTTTTCGTGTTCCACATTTCCACCCGGCATTAAATTCCAGCGTACGAACTGCGTCGTGATCCAATAGGAAAAACTTTTCCACGGGTACGGATCGAAATCGATGCGATCGGGAATATTTCGAGAATTGCCCAAACCATCGTTAAACTGTCCCGTCATCACTGCAGCCAGCATTTGTTCGGACGTATCGAGATATTCGGGAGCCGCGATCGCGCGTGCGACTTCCTGACGGTGAGTATTGCTGCTAGCGTAATTAGCACCATCAATAATCGCTTTATTGACCGCGCGAAAAGTATTGGGATATCGGTCGATCCAGCGTTTGGATGCCGCAAACGCACAGCAGGGATGACCGGGCCAAATATCGCGGCTGACGGTATGAATAAATCCGACATTATCGAAGACCGCTTGCTGCGAGTTGTTGTCGGGAAGCAAAAAGGCATCGAGTTCTCCAGCTCGCATTCTCTCCACTCCTTCTGGCGGCGGAACGATTTTGATATTTACATCGCGATCCGGATTGACTTTATTGGCAGCCAGATAGTAGCGCAGCAACAAATTGTGCATGGAATAGGGATAGGGAACCCCAATGGTGAAGCCTTTGAAATCGGCAACAGTTTTTATTTTTTCTCGATGGCGTAGCGAAACAGCGATCGCCTGTCCGTTAATATTTTCAATGCTAGCTAATTTAATCGGAAATGCCGTCGAATCCAACCCCAAGGTCATGGCAATCGGCATGGGAGAGAGCATATGATAGGCATCCAACTCTCCCGCGATCGCCGATTCTCTTACCTGCGGCCAACTATTCATTTTGACCAATTCCACGTTGAGTCCGTGTTTCTCGTAAAATCCCAACGGAGATGACATGATAATTGGCGTGGCGCAAGTAATGGGAATAAACCCGATTTTAAGATTCCGTTTTTCTAACCGTGCTTCGAGATCTAGATCCCGCTCGCTTTCCAACTCCTCGTGACTGGCACAGTTTGCCAAAGAAACCAGTGCGGCGGCGGCGAGAACCCGCGTGAGAAATTGACGGCGACTGAACTGCTGACAGCGAATGGTATCGTCGAACAATTCCGAGGCGCGATCGCCAAATGCGGCGGCAAAAGCAGCATCCAACCCTCCCGCTTGCTGCATCAGATCGACGCAAAGCTGTCGGCGTTCGACGTTATCTCCGGCAACAGTATTTAAAAATAAGGCTTCTCGCAACTGATGGCGAGTTAACTGTTTGGCAAGGTCGAGGGTTTCTTCCCCGTAAACTCCCATTTTAATCAGATCGCTAGTCAACTCAGCCGGATCTTGCGGCATATCCGGGAGGTAGTGGTCGGTCATGGCGTGACTCCCGCCGCATTGAGGACATTTTGTGGGGGGTGCTGGCAACCGGGAGGTCATGTTTTCACCTCGTTAAACAATCTCTTTTAAATTTTGTAAGGCGCGATCCAGTTTTTCGGTACCGAGTTTGACCTGAGAGATACCGTTAGCGTTTTCTTTCGCCGCGCGATCGATTTCGTTCATGGCTGCGACCACCTGCTCCAAAGCATTGAGTTGTTGTTTGGAGTTGAGCGACGTTTGCTGGTTGTTCGTCACCACGGCGTTGACGGCGTCTGCAACTCCGGTAAAGGCATTGGTCATTTCCCGCGCGATTTCAATGCTGGCATCGACCGTTTGCGTCCCTTCCTCGGTAGCGGTGACGGTCTGTTTCATCGCTTGTTGAATTTCGAGGACGAGGGCGTTAATGTTTTGAGCAGCCTCGTGGCTTTGATTAGCCAGGCGGCGAATTTCGCTGGCGACGACGCCGAATCCTTTTCCCGTTTCTCCCGCACGCACCGCTTCAATGGCGGCATTTAAAGCCAGCATCCCTGTTTGCGCGGCAAGTTCGCCGACCGAGCGAGCGATCGCGTCGATTTGTGCCGATTGTTCGTTCAAATGTCGGTTGCGCTCGGCGATCGCGTCTACTTTGTGCTTTAATTCGTCCATGCCGTGCAACGTGCGATCCACCGCTTTGGTGCCGCGTTCGGAGAGTTGGAGCGCGTGACGGGCTTGATGGGCGGAGGCTTCGGCTTGTTCGGCAACGTGGCGAAACGAGGTGTTTAATTCGTCAATCGTAGCAGTAGTTTGATTCACCGACGCTGCCTGTTCCGAATTCGCGCGGTCTTGCTGTTCCATTGTCGCGGCAATTTCGGCAGACGAAGAGGCGATCGCTCCGGTTTGGCGAGTCATCTTACGGGCGATCGCGCGAGTAATGGTTGCCCCCGCCACCACGGCACCCAATGCTGACACGATTGCCAGTCCGAACACAATTCCCGTCAGCGATCGCAGCGCACTCACTTGCTGTTGCTGTTGCGCTTGCAGTTTCTGCTGTTCGAGGCGCTCGAAATGCTCCACCCGCTGTCTGAGATCCCGCGCCAATGCTTGTACTTCGCCGCGATTCCAACTTTCGAGCATTTTCTGGCGCTTGTTGAGTTCTAGATAAGAAATCAGCCGCCGGTTGAAGGCATTGACGCGATCGCCAACTTCGATAATGCGATTGAGATTGTCTTGTTGCTGCGGATCGCGAATGTAGGCGCGCAGTCGCTCCGACTGTTCGTAAAATTCGGTGTCGAGGGTTTCGTACTCGTTCAGTTCCGTTCGATTTCCACCCAGCAAATATCCCCGCGCCGCCCGCTGCATGGCTGAGATAATATAAGCTAAATCTTTAACGCCGCCGACATTTTGGTAAACGACGTTCACTTGCACCACTTGCCGTTCCACATTGCGCACGCCCCGAACGTACACTAAAGTTGCCGAGAGTAACGACAGCGCGACGGGAATCGAATATCCGAGTAAAATTTGCTCTCTTAACTTCAGCCGAGCAAACGAGTGCTTGGGATGGAATGAACGCATTGCTACACGTTGTTCCCCCATCGAAAGGAAAAATAGCCAGATAAGCTACACCGCAGCGGCTCGGGTGGAAACGCTACCCGTGAAGTCCCCGTGACTGTTGTCTTCGACTATAGCAAACCTTTTGCCTTGAGAAACTCCCGCGCCACATCAGCAGGCTTGCGAAACTGACCGTCTACCTCATAGTTCATCTGGCGCATATCGTCTTCAGAGATCGTACCGCTCAATTGCTCGATCGCCGTTCGCAATTGCGGGTACTCGTCTAACACGGCTTTTCGCACCACGGGAACGGCTTGATAGGGGGGAAAATAATCTTTGTTATCTTCGAGAACTTTGAGATCGAAGGTTTTGATTAAGCCATCGGTTGAATTCCCTGCCACCACATCGACTTTATTTTCGATCAGCGCCCGATACATTAATCCCAAATCCATTACTTGGGGTTGTTCGTCGAACTTAAGGTTATAGGTTTGCTTTAATCCCGTAAAACCGTCTTCCCGTTCGATAAACTCGTAACCGAATCCTGCCTGCCAGTCGGAGGTATACGGGGCGATATCGCTAATTGTATCGATGTTGTATTGGCGCGCGTCCTTGCCGCGAATGATGATGGCGTAGGTATTTTCAAAACCGAGCGGGTCGAAGACGTGGATATCGAACTCGCGATCGTAGATTTGTTTGACTTGTTGGTAAGTTTTCTGGGCATCGGCAATCGGCGTGCGTTCTAGAATTGCGGTAAATGCGGTGCCGGTATACTCGACATAGGCATCGATGTTACCGTTGGAGATAGCTTTGTGACAGATAAACGTACCGCCGAGGTTGAATTGGCGTTCGACGTCGAGATCGGTCTGGGCTTCGATGTGTTGTGCCATCAGTTCTCCCAACACCACTTGCTCGCTGTAGTTTTTAGAGCCGATGACAATATCGCCGCCACCGCCAGAACCGGTGGAACTACACCCCGCGATCGCCAACACGCACGCCAAGGATAGGGCGATCGCGCTGACGCGCCGCCACCACGATTGCCAGACTTGTTGCATGCGAAACAGTAACGGATAAAAATCGGGCGATCGCATCATGTTTGACTTTTAAAACCATCGAACAACCACATCCGGCGATTGCGACTTTGCCTCAATCCCTTCCGGGCTAGCAGGACTCCGAAGAATTGGAACAGAGGCGATCGCCAGGTGGTTTAATCATAGCAAACTAGAGGCGATCGCCACTGTTTAAGACATTCAACGGATTGACAAAACGATCGCCCCACTGATAAAGCAACTGGATTTGGTAGCCGAGATAGCCATCTCTCGCCCGGCGATCGACCAAAATTGAGTCAATTTCAGCTTGATGGCGGATGCGACCCATCGCACTCCTATGAAAATATAGACAGGGTGAGCGATCGCGCCCTCCGATCGCCCGAGTTGTCCCTCGCGACAATCTAATCTAAAGATTGAGTAAAGTTGGATCCATTTCGGCTCGACTCAACCCCAGACTGGCAGCGAAATGTTAGAATTGTTTCAGGAAATCTTAATATATTTTAATAAATTATGATAGTTACTAGCTTAACAACTCAATCCCCCTCCGCAAAGGCACGGACTGATATGAACTCCCAGGCTGGCAAAACTACGGCTGTTATGACTCGCGAAACTACTCAAATCGGCGTTGTCAAGGCGCTAGAAACCTGTGCCCAGAGACAGTTCACCGGCAACTTAACGTTTCGCTCCGATCGCGGCGAACCATGGAACTTTTACTATCGCTTGGGTCGCATCGTCTGGGCGTCGGGTAGCGCTCATCCCCATCGTCGCTGGCGGAGATTAATGGCATCGCACTGCCCGCATATTGACGTCAATCGCATTCAACTGCGCGGCAGCGATCGCGTCCAATTATTGCAAGATGCCGACCGAGCCGAGTTGTGGGAATATCAGTTGCTCTCGATTTTGGTGAAGCGGCACAACATTACCCTCGACCAAGCTAAAGCCGTCATTACCGACGGTGCCATTGAGGTGTTGTTCGACGTGATGCAGAGCGAAGCGGGGAGCGCGGTGCAAGCCAAAACCAACGGGCGCGATACCCTCGAGACTTCCCTCGCCTTACTCAATGTCGAGTGGGTCATCGGGCAAGTGCAAGACCGGTGGAACGCTTGGCAAAAGGCACAATTAGGGACAGTTTCGCCGAACTTCGCACCGGTGGTCTGTCAGCCGCAAAAGTTGCAACAAGCGATCTCGGCAAAAGCCTATAAGAAGCTAACGACCATTGCCAACGGACGTTCCACCGTCCGCGATATTGCCTTTCGCCTCAGACAAGATCCGGTGAAACTGCTCCAGTCGCTCATGCCTTATCTGCGCCAAGGCTGGATCGAGTTAGCTCCGATTGCCGACCTTCCCGTTGTCGGTGCCGATCGCTCGGCGAAAACGCCGCAAACCGAGCCGAGTGCCGATCGCTCGCACCAACCCTTAATCGCGTGCATCGATGACAGTCCGCAAAATTGCAAAACGATTGAAGAGATCGTCACGGATGCGGGCTATCGATTCATGAGCGTGACGGACTCGGTGCAGGCACTTCCGGCATTGCTCGAAGCGCGACCGGATTTCATTTTATTGGATTTGGTGATGCCGGTGGCGAATGGATACGAGATTTGCTCGCAAATTCGCCGCGTGTCGCACTTGAAGCAGACGCCCGTGGTGATTTTGACCAGTCAGGATAGCATGGGCGATCGCGTTCGAGCCAAGGTGGTTCGCGCCTCTGGTTTTATGAGCAAACCCGTCAATGCCGATAAACTGCTGGCCACGATTGAGAAGTTCGTCCCCCGCGAACAAGCCGCAGCCAGTTAAAGTTTCAAGCGGGACATCGATAGGCAACGGGCAACAGGAAGAGTGTACTTCACGAGTCTAGGGAACGCTCTAAAATTTATTGAGATCGGTATTGATACGGCGATTGCCTAGGGCAAAATTCTGGAATTGTACGGAGATGAACCGACCGTTGGAGCGTGCGGACTCATGGCGATCGCCCTGGGTTGCGATCGATTCGCTATTGCCTTAACCTCTAATTTGCTGCGATCCCGCTTTAGCGCAGGCGCGATCGAAACCAAGTACAAACCGAGCGATCGCTTTTGGCTTCATCATAACTTGATGAAAAAATAAAAACTTGCAAATCCGTACGATCCCGGTTGGCTTCAAAGGCACGAGTCGCTTATAAACAAGAATTAACAGACATTTTAAGATCGTGGCGATTGAAACAAGATGGTGTAGAGATGCGATAAGGTCTAGTTCCGACCAAAGGGAGAGCGTTTTCAAGGTTGATGAGGTACGCTCTCTGTTGCCAGATGAGCTGTTACCTTCCTCAATTGAGGTGTACCGCCCGTCACTCACAACTGCTCTACTGTTCGAATACCAGGTTGGTTTTTTCGTCAGATCCGATCTGTTTGTGGTATTTTTAAGAAAACTTGTCGCAGATTTGCGAAATTTTAAGAAATATTAACAAGCCAATTTGTCATGAATAATATTAAGAAAAATAACAGCCTCGTTCGTCATTTAGTCGCTGCCAACCAACAGCGGTTTACCGGGCGAGTGGACATTCAAACGGCGCGATCGCAATCTTGGTGCCTCTATTTTTGTGTCGGTCGCCTCATTTGGGCAAATGGCGGCATGCACCCGGTGTGTCGGTTGCGCCGCCATCTGGCTCGCCACTGTCCGAAGCTCAATTTTAATACCCTGACCGTTCGCCATACCGATCGCTTTTGCAGTTGGAGCTATCAAATGCTTTGGCTGTTAGAACAGCGCAAATACATCGCGCCGGAAACGGTAGGGGCAATTGTCGAAGATATGGTTGCCGAAGTCTTATTCGACCTGCTGCAACAAGAAGCGAGATCGCCTTTAACCTACGACTATCACGGGCAAGATACCCTGCAAATGTTGCGGATGCAGCTTTGTACCATTAACCTCAAATCCACCGTTCAAAAAGCCCGTCACGCTTGGCAAAATTGGCTCGAAACCGGGTTAAGCGATCGCTCGCCCAACCTCGCCCCCACCTTGAAAAACCATCGCGCCATCCAAGAGCAGATTTCGCCCCGTGCCTATCAAAATCTCGCCCAACGCATTAACGGCTCGCGGACGTTGCGGGAGTTAGCCAGTGCCATGGAACAGGACGAGAGCAAAGTGGCGCAATCGCTGGCGAATTACATTCAAAAGGGATGGATCGATTTAGTCGAAATCGGCGACATCGATCGCCCCACCCCGAAAGTCGAGCCCGTCGAAACCACCGCCCCGCCAGTTCCCAGACAAAAGCGACAACAGCGCGATCGCGTCCCCTTGGTGGCGTGCGTAGACGACAGCCCCCAAACCTGCGAGTTAATGCGCGAAATCATCGAAGGGGCTGGCTATCGGTTCGTCGCCGTTACCGATTCGGTGCAAGTGTTGCCCGTGCTGTTAGAGCGCAAGCCCGATTTAATTTTCTTAGACTTGATCATGCCCGTCGCCAACGGTTACGAGATTTGCTCGCAACTGCGCCGGGTCGAACAATTCGCCCAAACGCCGATCGCGATTTTAACCAGCAAAGACGGCGTCGTGGATCGGATGCGCGCCAAAATGGTAAAAGCCTCGAACTTCTTGAACAAGCCGATCGAATCGGAGAAAGTCCTGGCGATCGTGCGAAAATATTTGGGCGACCTCAACGCCCCAGCTCCGAAGCGTTCGGCAAAATCTCAGACCAAACCGGCGATTTCGTCGCCTCCTCGACCGATGGCGTCGGGAACCTCCTTTGCCAACTCGATCGCTTCTTCGGCGTAGTCGGCGCGA
>CAYQUF010000022.1:20418-30825 GCA_964420595.1 uncultured bacterium | reverse complement strand
GTGAAGACCGACTCATGGGGTCGCATTTTTTGCTACCGTATCAACTAGACTTGCCGCGATCGCCCACGCGCGCGGTGTCGATAATCTCCCTTGTTGTTTGTTAAGGCTCGCCCATGAGTACGGTGTTAATCGTAGAAGATGGTTTGACCGATCGCGAAACCCTCAGTCGCTATTTGAAACAAGGGGGATTAGCCGTGACGGTAGCCACCAGCGGCGAGGAAGCGATGGCGCATTTGAGCGATCGCCAACCGGATCTCGTCCTGCTCGATATTATTTTGCCCGGACAGAGCGGCTTCGAACTGTGTCGCGAGATTAAATCCAACCCTCAAACGCAACGCATCCCGGTCATTCTCTGCTCCAATAAAGATACGGATGTTGACAAAGTGTGGGGCAATATGCTAGGAGCCGATGCCTATTTATCCAAACCCGTCGATTGCGGCGAACTGCTGACCAAAGTGCGCCAGCTCATCGGGCGCTAACCCCCACCCTTGCCCCGCCCCCAGCTCCAACGCAGCGCGATCGCCATGACTTTGCTCGCCGAAACGCAATCTCCCGCCCAATCGTACTTGCGCTTTGACCTCGACGCCGACAATAGCGCCTTAATCCCGGTCGAGAGCATCGCCGAGATCGTCACCTTCGCCCCCCGCGAAATCTTGCCCGTTCCCGAAATGCCCGAGAGCGTGTGGGGAATTCGCAATTGGCGCAGCGAGATGCTGTGGATGGTGGATTTGAGCCACCTGCTCGGCTTTACCGCCCTCTCGCAACAATCCCAGCATTCGACGCCAATGACGGCGATCGTGGTGCAGCACGAGGATCGATCCCTGGGCTTGGCGATCGCGCGGGTATCGGATATCGAAACCTACGATCGCGCCCAAATGCAAAGTGCCTCGACTCAGTTATTCTCCGCTCAAACCCTGCCGTTTTTACAGGGATTTATTATCGACCGGCAAGACGAAATCGTAATGGCACTCGATCCGGGGGCAATTTTCGGGCATTCCCAATGGCACCAACACCGACAATAACTGTTTCTCTGTCTAAATTGAGGCGATCGACCATGACGGGTACCTACCAACCTTCTCAATCCAATCGGAGCGCAACCAACGGCGGAACCCACTCGATTTCGCTGCCGCTCGCGCCCAATATTTCCGAATTTATCGAAGCGTTTACCACGTTAAAATCCGAACTTGCCCGCAACGGCAGTTTAGAAAAATCCGGCGTCAAAGAAAAAGTCTTGCAAGTCGAAAAATTCGGCTTGTTGGTGGAAAAATACACCATCGGCGTGCAAGAACAACTCGACGGGGAAAATCGCGACGGTGGGACGCGGCAATTGCAACAGTTGCGCCAACAAACCAATGCCATTGCCGTGGAACTGCGCCAAGCCAGTACCCAGAGCGACCTGTTCGATCGCGCGGCGCGCGAAATTCGCAACGTCCTCGGGGGCGATCGCGTTTTAATCTATCAATTTAACGAAGGCGATCGCGAATCGGGAACCGTTATCGCCGAATCGATCCGACGCGGTTGGACGCCAACGCTAGGCGAAACCCTCCCCGCCACCTATTTCGGACGCGATCGCGCCGAAGACTACGCCACCGAAGAGATTGTCGCGCGTCCCGACACCGCCAGCGCCGACTTAACCCCCTACCAGCAACAGTTGCTCGAACGGTTTCAAGTGCAAGCGGCAGCCGCTACCCCCATCGTGTTAGAGGGACGAGTTTGGGGGTTGCTCGCCATTCACGCGACCGTGCAACCGCGCCAGTGGAGCGACCTGGAACTCAACTTGTTGCAGCAAGTCGCCCGCGAATTAACCTTAACTCTGCAATCGTTGCAAGCGCGCGATCGCGATCGGCAGGATTTGCAACGCAAGCAAAAACTGGCGCGAGTCATCGATAAAGTTCGCCGCGCCATCGGGATCGATGCCCTCTTCCGCAGTGCCACCCAAGAAATTCGTAACTTCCTCAACGTCGATCGCGTCGGAATCTATCGATTTTACGACGATTGGAGCGGAGAATTCGTCGCCGAATCCGTCGGAACCGGTTGGGTTCCCCTCGTCGGTCCCGACATCAAAACCGTCTGGGAAGACACCCACCTGCAAGACACCCAAGGGGGACGCTACCGCTATCACGAAACCTTCGCCGTTGACGACATCTATCAAGTCGGTCATTCCCCCTGCCACATCGACATCCTCGAACAATTTCAAGTTCGCGCCTACGCGATCGTTCCCATCTTCGTCGGCGACAAACTCTGGGGATTGATCGGCGTCTATCAAAACAGCGGACCGCGCCACTGGCAAGAATTAGAAATTAACGATCTCTCCCAGATCGCCGCTCAATTCGAATTTTCCCTGCAACAAACCCAATACCTCGACGACCTGCGCGACAAAACCGACCAACTCGCCCGCGCCGCCGATCGCGAACGGCTCATCGGTCAGATCATCGATCGCATTCGCCAGTCCCTCGACCTCGACACCATCTTCCGTACCACCGTGCGAGAAGTGCGCCGCCAACTCGAAGCCGATCGCGTGGGCGTTTTCCAGTTTTACCCCGGCTCCGGTTACGACGATGGCGAATTTATCGCCGAAGACGTGCAAGCCGGATTTAGTTCCGCCGTCGCCGCTAAAGTTCACGACCACTGCTTCGGAGACGAATACGCCGCCGAATACACCAAAGGGCGCATCCAAGCCGTCGCCGACATTTACGACGCCAACTTCAGCAACTGCCACATCGACATCCTCTCCCAGTTTGAAGTGCGCGCCAACCTAATCGTCCCCTTACTCAAAGGTAGCGAACTGTGGGGATTGCTCTGCATTCACCAGTGCAGCGAACCGAGGGAATGGCAAGACAGCGAAATCGAGTTTACCAAGCGCATCGCCGCCCAGTTTACCGTGGCATTGCAACAGGCGCAGAACCTCGAACAAATCCAAGCCAAATCCGATCGCATCGTTCAAGCCGCCGATCGCGATCGCGCCCTGACTCAAATCATCGATCGCATTCGTCAATCCCTAGACCTGCCCACCATCTTTAATTCCACCGCCCGGGAAGTGCGTCGCCTGATCGAAGCCGATCGCGTCGGGGTATTCCAGTTTTACCCCGGTTCCGGGTACGACGACGGCGAATTCGTTGCCGAAGACGTCAAAGCCGGATTCAGCTCCGCCGTCGCCGCCAAAGTCCACGACCACTGCTTTGGCAACCAATACGCCGCCCACTACGTCGAAGGACGCATTCAAGCGGTCGCCGACATTTACAACGCCAACCTCAGCGACTGCCACATCGATATCCTGTCTCAATTCCAAGTGCGCGCCAACCTGATCGTGCCCCTACTCAAAGGCAGCGAACTGTGGGGATTGCTCTGCATTCACCAGTGCAGCGAACCGAGGCAATGGCAAGAGGACGAAATCGACTTTATTAAAAAGATCGCCGCTCAGTTCACCGTGGCATTGCAACAAGCCGAATACCTGCAACAGTTGCAAGCCAAATCCGAGCAACTCGCCGACGCCGCCCAACGGGAGAAAGCAGCTAAAGAGCAATTGCAACAGCGCGCCTTACAACTGCTGACTGCCGTGCGTCCTGCCCTAGAAGGGAATTTAACCGTTCGCGCCCCCATCACCGAAGACGAGATGGGCACCATCGCCGACGCCTATAACAATACCTTGCAAAGCCTGCGCAAAATCGTGGTGCAGGTGCAAACCGCCGCCGCCAAAGTGGTGGAAACGGCGAACAATAGCGATACCTCGATTGTGGCGCTCTCGGAACAGGCGCAAACCCAATTCGGCGAAATCCGCAACGCCCTCAACCGGATTCAAGAGATGGTCGATGTCACCCAAACCACGGCAACGAATGCCCGACAAGCGGGATCGGCACTGCAACGCGCCAATCAAACCCTCGAAGCCGGGGACAGTGCCATGAACCGCACGGTGAACGGCATTCTCTCGGTGCGCAAAACGGTGACCGACACCACCAAGCGGTTGGAGAAGTTGAACCAATCGTCGCAAGCGATTTCCAAGGTGGTGAATTTGATCGGCAACTTTGCCACCCAGACCAACTTGCTGGCATTGAACGCCGCGATTGAAGCGACCCGTGCGGGAGAATACGGACGGGGATTTGCCGTGGTTGCCGAAGAAGTGCGATCGCTCGCGCGCCAGTCCGCCGACGCAACTAGCGAAATTGAGAAGTTGGTGCTCGAGATTCAAGCGGAAACCGAGGAAGTCACCGAAGCGATGGAAACGGCGTCTCGCGGCGTGGCACAAGGGACGGAATTGGTGGACGAAACCCGTCAGAACCTCAACGATATCGTGGCGGTAACGGCGGAGATTAACCGCTTGGTCGAGGGAATTACCGACGCGACCCAGTTGCAGAACGAGCAAGCGGAGTCGGTGACGCAGTTGATGTCTCAAGTGGCAGCCATTGCCAATCAAACGTCGGAGGATTCGAGCGAGATTTCGGCGTCGTTCAAGCAGGTGTTAGAAACGGCACGGGACCTGCAAGCCAGTGCGGGACGGTTTACGGTGAGTTAGCTCCCTCGGCGGGAAGCCCCGCGCTGTACCGAAGGTCGGGATCGGGGAGTTCACTAAGCGAGCATTCTTGACTAACGTTTCCCCAGCACTGCGGGGGATGCTTTCAACCGTTGCACGTCGGTGGGAGAACTTCCACCTCCATTTAATTGGAGTTGTCGGGGTTCATTTACCCCGCGACTATCCCCCCATCCCCTATGATGGATCGAAGAACGACACCGCGAGAACCGTAACGCTTGGCATGGGAACTGTTTGGGAAATCGACTTCTACTCCCGTCCGATTTTGGGAGACAATGGTAAAAAACTGTGGGAGCTGTTGGTGTGCGAAAGTCCACTCACCACGCAGCGATCGCCCGATTCGCTATTCCGCTACGCGAAATCTTGTCCTAGCAACACCGTCAACTCCGTCTGGTTGCGCGAGGCTTTAGAAGAAGCCATCTCCAAAGCCCCGACCCCCCCGACGCGGATTCGATTTTTTCGCCGCCAGATGAACAATATGATTAGCAAGGCGTGCAAAGAATTGGGATTCGACGCCAACCTCAGCCGTCGTACCGTCGCCCTCTACAACTGGCTCGACCATCGCATGAGTCAGGTATATCCTCAAGATCCCAATTACGAAGAATCCGCCGCGCGATCGCCTTCGGTACAATACCAACCCCAAACCCCCCAGCGACTTCCCGATGCACTGCTGGGACAAAAGTGGGCGTTTGTCACCCTCGAAGCGGGAGCCTTTGCAGAGATGCCCGATTGGGACATCGATTTCGGCGAAGCTTACCCCCTCGACTTGCTCGATCTCGATCCGGAAACGCCGATCCCCGGTACGATTATTTTCTCCTCCCGCGCCACGCCGTTGGCGGGATGGATGTCGGGATTGGAACTCGGCTTTCTCAAATACAACCCCGGTCCGCCGTCCCAAGTGTTACTCGAAACCGGCGGAAGCGACAGTTGGATTCTGGCTAACCTCAACACCCCCCAACTGCGCGCCGAAGCCGAGGGATTCGAGAAAACCAAGCAAAACGCTAAGGGGGCGCATTTTCTCGCCGTCCAATCGGACCCCAATAGCGAGGCATTCGCCGGATTCTGGTTATTGCAAGAACTCAATTTACTCTAAAGTGAAACAAGGCGGGGATCGATAACGAACGAGGGATTATGACCCACTGGCAATCGGAAGCACTGGTCGAGCAACTCCTAGAACGCGCCACCCAAGCGGGGGCTGAAGCCGCAGAAGTGTTTCAATCGCGATCGCGCTCCCACCCCGTCTTTTTTGAAGCCAACCGCCTCAAACAGCTTGAGAGCGGCGAATCCGAGGGAACGGCGCTGCGGCTGTGGCGAGAGGGACGACCGGGGTTGGCGGTGGCGTACGGACCGGTGGAACCGAAAGATCTCGTGGATCGCGCCCTCGCTCTGAGCCAACTCAACGAGCCGGAAACCATCGAACTGACCGAGGCACGGGAAACCACCTATCCGGACTCGGGATCGGAAATTCCGGTGGAGCAATTGGTCGATTGGGGCAAAACTGCGATCGCGCTGATTCGCGACCCCTATCCCGAACTCCTGTGTACCGCCGAATGGGAGTGCGAAACCGAAACCACTCGCCTCGCCAATACCCTCGGACTCGACTGTCGCCATACCGACACCACCCTCAGTTGCTACATGAGTGCCGAATGGGTGCGCGGCGACGATTTTCTCAGTGTCTCCGACGGTCAAACCCGCCGAGATTCTCTGGATCTGCATCGGGTGACCCAGCAGATCCTACAGCGCCTCGATTGGGCAGACGATAACATTCCGCCGCCGGTGGGTCGCGTTCCGATCCTCTTCACCGCCAAAGCCGCCGATTTGCTGTGGGGAACGATTCAATCGGCGTTAAATGGCAAACAGGTGATCGAACGCGCTTCGCCGTGGAGCGATCGGATTGGGGAAACCGTGATTTCTCCCCAACTGACGCTCTCCCAGCAACCGGATGTCGGTCCCTATAGCTGTCCGTTCGACGACGAAGGCACTCCAACGCGATCGCTCGAATTTATCAAGCAAGGAGAATTGCAATTATTTTACACCGATCGCGCGATCGGTCGCCGGCTCGGGAGCGGCACCACCGGAAACGGATTTCGTCCCAGTTTGGCAGGCTATCCCACCCCCGGATTGTTTAATTTATTAATCGTACCGGGAGACACCTCGTTAGAGGAATTAATCGAACAATTAGAGGATGGTTTGATCGTGGATCAAATTCTCGGCGGCGGTGCGGGAATTTCGGGAGACTTTTCGATTAACGTCGATTTAGGCTATCGGGTCAAACAGGGACAAATTGTCGGTCGCGTCAAAGATACGATGGTATCGGGAAATGTCTACACGGCACTCAAACAAGTGGTCTGTTTGGGAAACGATGCGGCGTGGAATGGGTCGTGCTATACCCCATCGTTAATTGTGGAAGGCTTGTCGGTGACGGGTCACTCGTCGGTATCGGGATAATTCCGTTAGAACAGTTGTTCGTCCCGTGCGGTATGCCTCCAGGAAGGTAACGGGTAACAGGAAGAATTTACCTCATGTGTCTAGGAAACGCTCTATGAATGCGCTGACGTTAAATCTAGACTCTGTTTGTCTTAGCGACGAACAATTCTATCAACTCTGTCAGGATAACCGCGATTTGCAATTCGAGCGAACGGCGCGGGGAGAGTTAATTATTATGCCTCCAGTGGGCGGCGAAAGTGGCAATCGGGAAGCCGATTTAATTATTGATTTAGGCAATTGGAACCGACAAACGCAACTGGGATATACGTTCAGTTCGTCTACCGTATTTCAGTTACCCAACGGAGCCAGTCGTTCCCCCGATGCGGCGTGGATTCGTCGGGAACGTTGGGAAGCCCTTTCGCCAGAACAGCGGCGCAAGTTTCCCCCGATTGTTCCGAATTTTGTTATCGAATTGCGATCGCCCACGGATGACTTAGAAACGCTGCAACAGAAAATGCTGGAATATCGTGCGGTTGGGGTGCAATTGGGGTGGCTCATCGACCCTCAACGGCAGCAAGTGGAAATTTATCGCCTCGGAGGGGAAACGGAAACTCGAAATCTGCCTGTCAAATTATCAGGGGAATCTGTATTACCAGGATTTACGCTCGACTTACAGCCTTACGAATAACGGGTTAGTAAGACTCATCGAGTTTGAAATCCCGCCTTTTTCCCTAATCCGATCGCCAAGGGACGAATTAATCGGTATTATGCTGACTAACCATTTAACCATTGGCGTCGATTCAGCAAGGTGCGTTATGGCTCGTTCGACCTCTCCTCCACTGACCGCTTCGTCTCATCCGTGCGACCTTCCGCCGCAGCAACTGTCGCGATCCCTACGTTTGGCAATCCAAGCGGAAATTTTGAGTCGCGATCGCACCTTTGTCGAATTTGGCGAAACCTCCGATCCCGCCGACACCGTTCACTTCAGCGTCCGCCACGATCGCCGATGGCACGAATTACCCGCCGCCTGGACGCTGGCTCGCCAAGTTCTGATCGTCGCCGCTCCAGTCCGACTCGATGGCGGAAACCCCGAGACGCTGGCTTACGCAGACGGAATTCTCACTCGCGCCGAGGGGACTGTATTGCGCCAGCAAGACCTGAAAGCCGAGATCGATCGCGCCCTCGATGTTAACGCCATCCCCGCCAGTCTCGGCATCTTTTTCGTGTTTCGCGACGACGCCGCCGCCGAGCAATTTCAACGATCGCGCCTTGACTCTCCCCAAGCGACTCCCGACGATTTAGCGATCTATCTCGCCTTACATCCCGACGCCGAGATGGACGAGAGGGTCGAGCATCCCGACGACCTCCGAACCCTGGCGCACCAACTGCGATCGCGACTGGACGACCCCGAAGCCATTGCCCAATGCGCCGAACAAAGCGCGATCGGTAAAAAACTCCCCAGCGCCCTCTACATCCATTATTCTGCCCTCCCTCACCTCGACCCGCTGTTGCGGCTGTACGAAGCGATGGCGACCCGTCACCTCGGTCGGATCGATCGCGCCACCCTGATCAAATTCTCCACCGACAAACCCCAAATTTCCTATCTCTACTATCCCGACTTCGACACCGACCCCCACCCTCCCCTCAAAGCCAGCTTCCAACTCGACACCGCCACCGCAACGCTGCGATATCGCGATTACGACGAGTCCGACAACCCGCCGATCCTGCATCGCAAAGAAACCTTCGTCGCACCCGACTACCCCAATCGCGACACCTTCGCCGCACTCACCCGCCAAGAGGAACGCTGCGGACTGCTGAAAAAACGGGGAATCGGAACGCTAGCGGGATGGTTGCGACTGCTGGAACGATTGGGGTTGGAGGTGCGCGACCATCAGGTGGTTCGCCGCTGCGACGATCGGGGAGTTCCCATCTTACCCAAAATCCAGCGCCACCGAGCCGCGATCGCCCGGAGCGAATTGTCCCGTCCGGTTCGACTGGCGTTGGAAGCGGGATTATTCCGGGAGGGAAGCACCTTTTTCGACTACGGGTGCGGGTATGGCGGCGATATCGATCGCGTGGCGGGACGGGGATACGCCAGCAGCGGTTGGGATCCCTACTACCGCCCGGATACGCCGAGAACTCGCGCCGATATCGTCAATATCGGTTACGTGATTAACGTGATTGAAGACCAAGCCGAACGACGAGACGCCCTGATCGAAGCGTGGAAGCTGGCGCGTCGGGTGCTGGCGGTGGCGGCGCAGGTGCTGATTCGCGATCGCGATCGCGCCGAAATTGCCTATGGGGATGGCGTGATTACCCAGCGCAATACCTTCCAAAAGTATTACCAACAAGAAGAACTCAAAGCCTACATCGATCGAGTGCTGGGGGTGGATGCGATTCCCGCCGGTTTGGGGGTATTCTTCGCCTTCCGCCACGAGGAGGACGCCGAAGCGTTTCGCGCCTCCCGCTACCGGTCCCGCACGTGCGCGCCACGGGTCAGCCAGCCGAGCAAGCGGTACGAAGACTATCAAGCCTTACTCGCGCCAATGATGGCGTTTATGGGAGAACGGGGTCGCCTCCCGGTGAAAGGGGAATTGGACAACCAGGAAGAGATTTTAGCCGAATTCGGCAGTTTCCGCCGCGCCTTCCAACTCATCCAACAAGCCACCGATGGAGCAGAATGGGAGGCGATCGCCCAACGCCGTCGCGACGATTTTTCCGTCTATCTCGCCCTCACCCATTTCAGCCAGCGCCCCAAACGCACGCAATTCGCCCCGGAGGTCAAACACGACCTGAAAGCGTTTTTCGGCACCTTAAAGAACGCTTTTGGCACCGCAGAGGCGATGTTATTCAGTGCGGGCAACCTGGATCTCATTGCCGAATGCTGCGATCGCGCCCCGGTGGGAAAGCGAACCGATACCGCCTTGTACGTCCACGAGAGCGTCCTGGAAACGCTCGATCCGCTGCTGCGAATTTACGAAGGTTGCGCCAGCCGCACCATCGGTCGCTTGGAGGGGGTGACGGCGATTAAATTTCACACGAACAAGCCGAAAATTTCCTATTTGTTCTATCCCGACTTCGACGCCGACCCCCATCCAGCCTTGCAGACGATGATGCAAGTGGATTTGCGGGATTTAGACGTGCGCTATTTCGACTACGATATTGACGACAATCCGCCGCTATTGCATCGCAAGCACGAGCTGGTCAGTTCCGACTATCCCAATTACGATAAATTTGCCAAACTCACCCGTCAGGAGGAGAACTGGGGATTGCTCGACGACCCCCGCGCCATTCGCACGCGCCACGATTGGTTGCGACGGTTGGAGGAGCGCTGCGCCGAGTTACGCGGCTATCGGGTGTATTGGCGCAAAAATGCCGACCCCTATCGGGTTAAATTCATTCAATCGCAACGGCGGGCGCGACGCAAGCCAGCCGATTGAGGGGAGTTTGATAGG
>CAYQUF010000022.1:3337-20318 GCA_964420595.1 uncultured bacterium | reverse complement strand
TCAATCGCAACGGCGGGCGCGACGCAAGCCAGCCGATTGAGGGGAGTTTGATAGGCAAATTTTCCTATCATAATGAGTAAAAATCAATAGGTGAGTTCCAAACGGGGGAATGCTAGAAAATGTACGACTCTATCAATGACCTTCACTGCTATGTCACTGAATTCTACCCAATCTCCCCATCGCTGGCGGCTGGGACGATCGATCTCGGTCGGTTTAGGGGCAATTGTTGCCGTTAATTTTGTGGCGGCGTTGGTGTTTCGAGCCAGTCTCGCCCATTTAGACGAAACTGCCTATTGGGTCAATCATACCAATCGCGTCAGAACTGAGCTGGAATCGCTAGAAAAACTCTTATTACAGGCCGAAACCAGCCAGCGGGGTTTTTTGTATGCCGATGACGCATCGTTTTTGCGTCTTTACGAGCGAGCGGTGGATGCGGTTCCTCAAGATATTGCCGATTTAAAAGAATTACTGAAAAATAACCCGCAACAACGCGATCGCTTGAACGATGTCGAACGGCTGGTCGAGGAAAAGTTGAAGGAACTCGACGAAACGATCGCTGTGAAAGAAGCCAATCGCGAGCAAGAATTGAAAGCGTTGGTGCGATCGGGATTGGGGCAAACGCTGATGAACGATTTCCGCGCTAAAATGGACGAGATGCTGGGGAAGGAACGGGAATTGTTGGATCGCCGCCAACAGGCTTCGCAACGGGCAAAAGTCTTAGCGAATTGGGCGATTTACGGCAGCGCGATCGCGATTTTAATCGTCTCGATTTTGATTTACCTGTTCGTGAGCAAGCAGGTGATTTTGCCGATCCAACAAATGGCGATTTCTATTGATGCGTCTTCGACCCAAATTGCCAGTACGGTGCAAGAGCAAGAACGCATTGCCAGCGACCAAGCCGCAGCGGTTAACCAAACCACAACTAGCGTAGACGAACTGGGCAGTTCTTCGCAACAAGCGGCGCAACAAGTGGAAGATACTTCCAATTATGCCCAACAGGTTCTGGAGTTGGCGAGTGCGGGCAACACATCGGTGGAACAAACGCGAACCGGAATTGCAACCTTGCAAGAGAATGTCGGTCGCGTCGCGCATCAAATTATGGAACTGAACGCGCAAGCGGCTGAAATTGGCTCGATTTCCCGTTGGGTCGGCGACCTTGCCAATCAAACCAATATGCTGGCATTGAATGCGGCGGTGGAAGCGGTTCGTGCGGGAGCGAGCGGGAAAGGATTTGGCGTGGTCGCCGGAGAAATTCGCAAACTTGCCGATCAAAGTAACACGTCGTCGCAGAAAATTAACGATCTGGTTCGCGACATTCAACAGGCAATTTCAACCACGACTCAAATGGCAGAACAAGGTACCCATGCGGTTGAAAATAGCGTTCGAGTCACCGAACAAACTGCCGACACCTTTGCTCGCGTTACCGATTCAGTTAATAGTGTCGCCGATAACAGCCAACAAGTGTCAATCAATATTCGCCAACAAAATTTAGCCATTCAACAAATCGTGACGGCGATGAATTCTCTCAATCAAGGGGCGAACGAAACGGCGAGCGGCATTGCTCAAACTCGCACGAGTACGCGACAATTGAGCGAAACGGCTAAGTTTTTACGAGATTTAGTTTAGGGCAATCGCGGAATATTTCGGGCGCGTTCGACCCATGCTTGAATCCCCCTTTTTGTCGGTTGTCCTCGGTCGGTAAACGTCCAAACATCTCGCTTGTGCTGCGAGCCGTAACTAATGTGAATGGGGCGATCGCTTCCATAAAAATAGAGCGAGTCGAAGGGAAGTTTTCGATTTAAAATCCAGTCTACCACGCGATCGCTTGGCTCGCCAATAATATAAAAATCGCACGCCGCGCCCAGTCTCGAACAGTAATATTTGCCGTTTTTATTGGTTTCGCACGCCATGTGTTGGTCGATCGCCGGAGCCACGCGACCGTTTTTCCGTCCGGTTTCTGGATCTTTGCGTTCGAGATAGCGTTTGAGATCTTTAGAGCAAAATCCATAGGTGAGTTGAAAGCGATCGCGCCCGTAATGTTCGATAATTGGATCGAGAATCGCATCACAGAGGCGGCACAACTCTGGAATGGTTTCGTTGAGATTTTGCGGGAACGGATCGATGCGATCGCGATATTTTTGATAGGTTTGGCTGCAAGTGCAAAATTCTGTTAGCGTTAGAAATTTGCCGAGTTGAATTTCGTTCATGATTTCGAGCAAAAAGATCGACCGAATTTTATTTATAAAAATAGAGGATAGGAGTTAAAATAAAAACATTGGATTGAACCCTCTCCTTTAACCGACGATGCCCACCGATCAGCTCAGTTTCTTCGATAAATTAGACGGCGCGATCGAGCGCAATCAAAGCCTTTTATTCGTCGGACTCGACCCCAATCCCGAACTGGTCGCCGCCAAAACTGCGGGGAATCTCCCTCCCGACGATCTTCTCATGCAACTGCGCGACTGGCTGCAATTTATTATCGCCCAAACTGCCCATCTCGTCTGCGCCTACAAACCCACTCTCGGCTTCTATACTGCCCTCGGCGCGCCGGGATTGGAACTGTTGCAATACGTCCTCGCCAGCATTCCCGACGAGTTACCTATCATTCTCGATGCCAAACACGGCGATCTCAACAGCAGCAGCCTCCTCGCCGAAACCCTGTTTGAACAGTGGGGGGTAGATGCCCTCACCCTCAGTCCCTTCGCCGGACAAGACATCGCCGCCCCGTTTTTACTCTATCCCGACAAAGCGGTATTCGTGTCGTGTCATACTTCTAACCCCGGTGCCGTTCCCTTGCAAGAGTATCCCAACGGCGATACGCCATTTTACCTGCACTTAGTCAAACAAGTACAAACCTGGGGGACGCCGCAACAGTTGGGATTGGAAGTGGGGGGAAGCGAACCGAGCGTGTTGGCAAAAATCCGCGCGATCGCTCCCGAACGGCTGATTATGGCGCGCAGTATCTGGTCGGAAGGCAGCGACCTTGCCAGAACCCTCGCCGCCGGATTAAACGCCAACGCCGATGGCTTTATTTTACCCGTTCCCCAAGACTTGCTCGCCCGCCCCGAACCCGCCAAACCGATCCTGTCGTTGCGCGAAGCCATCAATCAAGCTACCGCTCGCATTCAAGTAGAAGATAGCGCCTGCGACGTTTGGTTGCCTAACGTGTGCGTACTCGACCGAGAGCCTCACGACGACCTGATTTTGCAACTGTTCGACCTCGGTTGCATCATGTTCGGCGACTACGTGCAAGCCTCGGGAGCGACGTTTCCGTACTACATCGACTTGCGTAAAATTATTTCTAACCCGCAGGTGTTCGATCGCCTTATTGGCGCGTATGCCGAAATCCTGAAAAATCTCACCTTCGATCGCATTGCCGGAATTCCCTACGGATCGCTACCCACGGCGACTGGACTGTCGTTGCGCCTCAACCGTCCGATGATTTTTCCGCGCAAGGAAGTGAAAGCTCACGGGACTCGTCGGGTGGTGGAAGGTCACTTTCAGCCAGGAGAGACGATCGTGGTAGTGGACGATATTTTAATTAGCGGCAAAAGCGTGATGGAGGGGGCGGCGAAGTTACAATCGACGGGATTGAAGGTCGAGGATATTGTCGTGTTTATCGACCACGGAGGCGGGGTGAAAGAACGGTTGCGCGACAATGGCTATCGGGCGCATTCGGTGTTAAATCTGGCGGAAATTGCCGAAACGCTGTATCGTGCCAATCGGATCGATCGGGTGCAGTTCGAGCATTTGGGGGAGGCGGGATAGGGAGATGGGGAGCGTAACGACATGAAGATTTCGTAGGCGATCGTGCTTCCGTCAAAGCGTTTCTCTGTTTTACCCCATTTCGGGTAACAGAAAGCAATACGTTACGGAACACCATTCGCGAGCGATCCTATAGAGTACCCCATCGAGAACCATGCACTAAAAATATACAGTGTTCGATTTTAAAAGTTGTCTTTGTTCTTCTAAAAGGCAATCGTTAAAGAGTGGACCATGCTGTAAAACATAATTCCATATTGTGTGGTTAATGGCACAGAATTCTCGGTCAATCTTGTTTCGTCGATCTTCAGTTAAGAAGATACTGTCACCAGTTAGCGAAGTGTTAATTTTTGGTAATTTAGCGGATTTGGAAATGATTGATTTTTGCTTCAAAAACTGAAGAAGTATATCTAGTTGTTCGATAGTACATAAAGCAAAGTAGTCTTTTTGAATAGTATCAAAAAAAATGCTGTAGTCAATATACTTTTGGTTGTTATTGTACAAGAGATCGCAGGCTTTTTTGCTGCAAACTGACAATGAAGCTGGCAAGTTATTATTCAAAGCTCTTAAATATTGAATTAAATATAATTTTTCTGTTTTTGTGTTGTTTTTTTCAAATTCTAAACATAGATCGAAGATAGTATTAGGATCTCGTATTTGCAAAATTTGTTGAGAATCTAACATACATTTAAAATATTTAGGGTTTTGCGTGCTGCGATCGTAAAAGTATCGAACTATTGACTCAAAAACTTCTGAAGGTCGTCGCAGTACACTAAAACAAATACTCCAATCTTGAACGAATTTTTGGATATTTTTTCTGAGTTTAATGTCGACGGGATGAAAGGATGTATACAAAAAAGTATCTTGAGTTAATATAATTTTTTGTATTGTTGTTTTTGTTGTTTTTTGGTCGTTTATTCCTCGCGAATTAATCTTAAGTAAATCAACAAAATTATCTTGATTGCTTTGACGTAAAGCCTTTACTATGGATGTTCCAGCAGTTTTTGACATGTGATTGAAAACAATAAGATTTCGAGCACGATTCATGACTGTATTTGAAAGTTTACAATTAATACTTCAGAAATAAGACCCCATAGAAATTTGAGTATTAACCCAACTTCCTATTTTTAAAATATTTTACCATGCTGCACAATGTGAGCTACGATCGATCGTCCGTTCCTTCATCCTCGGACGATCGCGCCATTTGCCGTGCCATCAGCCGTTGAAACAATCCCTCTTGCCGCATCAACGCTTCAAACGTCCCCTGCTGCACCACCTTACCGCCATCGAGGACGTAAATGCGATCGGCGTGGCGGATGGTACTGAGGCGATGGGCGATCGCGATGCGGGTGACGTTGAGATCTTCCAAATTCTCGCTGACCAACGCTTGGGTGGGATTGTCTAAAAATCGGGTCGCTTCGTCTAGTAAAATAATTGCCGGTCGCAACGCCACGGCTCGGGCGAGGAGCAACCGCTGTCGCTGTCCCCCAGACAGATTCGTCCCCCCTTCGCTAATTACCGTATGCATTCCCATCGGCATATCGGCGATGTCGTCTGCCAATCCCGCCAAGTCTGCCGCTTCCCAGGCTTCGTCCATCGTCACGATCGCGCCGCCGCAAATATTTTCGAAGATCGAGGCAGAATTAATCGTACTATTTTGAATCACCGCGCCCAACTGTCGCCGCACCGCTGTAATATCCAATTCGGCTAAATCCCGTCCGTCGTAAGTCAAGCGACCCGATTCGGGAGCTTCAAACCCCAGCAGCAGCCGAAAGATGGTGGATTTGCCGCTTCCCGAAGGACCGACGATGGCGATGAATTCTCCCGGTTCGGCGTGCAGGTCGAGATTCTCCAACACCAGCGGCGCATTCGGTCGGTAGCGAAAGCTGACGCGATGCAGTCGTACCGCTCCCGAGAGGCGTCCCGGATCGGTTTTACCCGCATCGACTTCGGGAACGGCTTGGACAATCGGTTTCATCCACTGCCACAAAATGCTGGCTTCTAGGATCTCGACAGCGGTATCGCTCAAATGGGTGACGCCATTGATGAAAATCCCGAACGCGGCATCGAAGGCGACAAACGTCCCGACGGTGAAGGAGGCGTTATCTTGCAATCGGCTGGCGACGGCAAAAAAGAGGGCAGAGGCGATCGCGGGTAAAATCGTATTGGCGATCGCGACTCCATCTTCGAGTTGTTGCTTGCGGGCGTTGAGGTGCATCTGTCGGGCGTAGCGGCGCACCCAAGCGGCAAAAGCGCGTTCTTCGGCAGCGGCGACCCGCAGTTTGGACACCCCCGCGATCGATTGCACCATTAAACTGAGGATATCGCCTTCGACCTGCTGCAACTCGTCCAATTGGCGGCGGGCGATCGCGCCGGAAACCCCAGTCACCAGGGCAGAAATCGCCGCGATCGCGCTGGCAATAGTTGCCAAAGGAACGCTGTAATAAAATAGCAGTCCCAGCGTCAGCAGCGAAAACGCGCTGGCAAATAAGGTTTTTAACGTGATGGCGCTGAGGTATTGCCGCATTCGGGCGATCGCCATCACCCGCGATTGCAGCTCCCCAGTCGAATATTGTCGAAAAAACGAGACTTTCAGCTTCAGCAGCCGATCCCAAACCGCCGTTTGCACCGATGATTCGACTAAGGTTTCGACCCGCAAGCTGGCAAATGCCAGGGTAAGCTGACACGCCGCCGCTCCCACCGCCGTTCCCAACAGTCCCAACCCGATTTGCCACAACAGGGAGCGATCGGCATCGGGAATGGCGCGATCGACCAGTAATGCCGTGGCTTGCGGCACCAGCATGGTCAGCAGTGCCAGGGCAAAACTGCTCAGGGCGATGGTTTTGGCATCCGAGCGGATCTCGCGCCAGACGAATTGGAGGAGATCCCACAGTCCGATAGCGCGATCGCCGAAGGAGCGGTAGAAGGTATAGGCAACGGGTTCGAGGCTGCGAGCCACCTTGGCATTCACCCGGCGGCGGGACCCATCGCTGGGGTCGTAGAGTTGGTAGCGGGTCGCCTTCAGCGGCAGCAACGCCACCGGACGCTGGGACTCGCGGGTATACGCCAGTAGGGGACCGCTATCCTGTCGCCACCAATCGTCGAGCAACAGCACCTTGCGAATGCGCAGTCGGGACGCCCGCGCGATCGCCTGGAGGGGATCTTTGAGGCGATGCAGGTCTTCGGAAGCGGCGGGGGGAGACACGCTGGCCCCCAACGCCCGAGCCACGGCACCCGCAGCGGCGAGTAAGGGATCGCGATCGCCCTCGATTTCGGCAGCCGGACGGGGTTGCACCGTTGCCGCCAACTGGGACAGGGCTGTATCTTCCACCTCGCGGTTGACCCGCAGTTGGGCATTCAGACGCTGCCATTGCCGAGCGCGCTGGTGTCGTTCCAGGCGATCGAGGGCTTGGCGAATTCGCTCGTGAAACGGGTCTAGAGCAGCCAGAGACGGCTGGGGCAGATCGATGTCGCGATCCACCTCGTCCACCGCCGCGATCGCCCCCTGCGTCCAAGTCTCGAACGACGCGATCGCCTCGGGACTGCCTCGATCGAGCAGGTCGTCGAACGCCTTCGCCGGGATTTGCAACACCGTCGCCGGTTCGATCGCCACCGCCAGCAAGCCGCGATCGCCCTCCCCCCAGCCAAACAGTGCCGCCCCCAACTCGACCTCAAACAAATACTGACGCCGCCCCGAAACCGCCCCATCGACCAGGGGAACGGCAAAAATCGCGATCGTGCCCGACTCGACAATCCACACCACCCCCGGATCGTCGAGCAGTTGGGGTCGATTGCCACTCATGACCCGTTGGGTCGCGGCAATTTGCCGATAGTGCTCGATCGCGTCGCTCATCTAGCTTGCCAGTCGTTAAGCGCCCCAAACTGCCATGCTAGCGGGTCGGTTCCGTCTGTCGTCCTTGCCAATGGGGATGTGTCCTTTGGGTAAACTTTCTTGAACTTTGACGATCTTTCCCGGCGAATTGCCCGACATTCCGCGATAAAATACTGAGTAATTGCTGTTGTAAAAATTACAAACTTTAAATCATCAATTTACATATTCTTTAACAGATTCCTTCACACGTTCGTAAAGGCAAACCGACGAGCCAGATCCCCGCGATCGCTCCGGTCTTGTCCGATCGTCGCCTATCCACCATGTCTGCTCCATCCATTACCTCTACCTCCCCAACCCTGCCGCTGCAACCCAATCGCGATGCCGTCCCCCTTTCCGCCTCGCAAGCGACCGAATGTGCCAATTGGTTGAGCTTTCACCGCATTTGGGGACGCCTGGGAGACAGCGCGATCGCCGCGATCGCATCTTGCCTGCATATCTTACAGGTTTCGCCGGAGGCGGAAATCTATCGCGAAGGCATGGTGGCGGCGGGACTGTACGTCATCGAGTGGGGGTCGGTGGAAATCTACCGTCAATCTTCGGTCGGCAAAACTCACATTACCTATCGCAGTGCGGGCGAAACCTTCGGCTACGTGCCCATTGTGGATCGCGAGGCGAGCGGCATCTATCGCGCCAGTGCCATCGCTCGCACGTCAGTGCAACTGTGGTTTCTCCCCCGCGAAGCCCTCGATACCCTCACCCGCGACCATCCCGAGCTGCAACGGATTCTCAACACCCTGCTTGCCAACGATCTGGCTGAATTCGCCCATCGCATGGCGCGGGAGGGAGAGCGGATTCAAGGCTTGCAACGCTACGTGCAGCGGGTTCCGGCGGACGGCGAAATTATCGGAAGTAGCAAACCCGCGCGAAAACTGCGATCGCAAGTCAGCGACGCCGCCGCCGACCTCAAACCGATCGTATTGCAAGCGCCCCCCGGCAGCGGTAAAACCTTTATCGCCGGAACGATACACGCCCAATCTGGCTTGCGCGATCGCGCCTTTGCCGAAATCGACTGCGCCACCTTACCCCGCGACGAAGCAGGCATCATCAACACCGACGACCTGTTTGGCAAAGAAGACGAACGGCTCGGCGTGCTGGAATTGCTCGAACGGGGCACCCTGTTAATCGATAACGTTCACCTGCTCGGCGACAAAGCGCGCGATCGTTTGATTCAATACCTCCAAACCGGCAGCTTTATTCGCAACCACGACATCAACGTCAAATCGCCGCCGTTCCCCGTTCCCGTTTGGGTGCGCCTCGTTCTCGCCAGTCCCAAAAAACTGCCCCTCCCCAATCTCGACGTCCATCGGATCAAACTATTTTCCCTCCCCCAACGCAAAGGCGACATCCCCGAATTCGCCCGCTATTTCCTCGCCAAATTCTCCCGCCAAGCGTGGCGTCCCCAACTGCAACTCGAACAAGTCGAAATTCGCCGCCTGCTCGGTTATGGCTATCCCGGTAACATTGCCGAACTCGAAGGCATCCTCAAACGTGCCGTCACCATGACTCCCTCCGGACAAACCACCATCCCCGAACAGGTGCTGTGGTCGGTGGAATCGCAGAAAAATACTTTCCGGGTCGATTTGCTCGAACAACTGCCCTGGTTGCGCCGCTTTCTGCTGAGCCAATGGTGGCCCGAACGGTTTTGGATTCTGGTGATGGCGATGTTCGTCCCCGTGACGGCGATGGGATATATCGGTCCGCAAACCCGCGATGCCAGCATGACCTTGAATCTATTTTGGGCGTGGTGGTGGCCGGTGTATTTATTCCTGTTTGTCTTTGTGGGACGGGTGTGGTGTGCCATTTGTCCGTTTATGATAACCGGGGAGTGGATTCGCAAACTCTCCCTGTGGATTTGGCCGCGCCAATTGCTCCCCTGGCCGACGAAGTGGATGAATCGCTGGGGTGCGTGGCTGCTGTTTGCCGGATTTGTGGCGATTTATCTGTGGGAAAAACTGTGGGACCTGCCCCATACGGCGTATTTGTCGGCGTGGCTGCTGGTTATCATCGCGGCGGGAGCGGTCATGGGTAGCCTCATCTACGAGCGGCGGCTGTGGTGTCGCTATTTGTGTCCCATTGGCGGCATGAACGGGATGTTTGCCAAGTTGTCAATGATTGAATTGCGATCCACGCAGCAAGTTTGCGGCAGCCAGTGCAGTACCTTTGGCTGTTATAAAGGCAGCGACGCCACTCCGGTCAATTTCGAGAATCCCCTACCCAACGAAGGACAAGCCACCGGCGGCTGTCCCCTGTATTCTCACCCGGCTCAATTGCCGGACAACCGCGATTGCGTGTTGTGCGCGACCTGTTTGAAAGCCTGTCCCAACCGTTCGGTGCAGGTGAATTTGCGATTTCCGGCGACGGATTTGTTGGAAAACCATCAAGGGTTCTGGGCGGAAGCGGCGCTGATGTTGCTGCTGTTTGGCGGCGTATTCATGCACTATAGCGATCGCGTTTTGGGATGGTTCGGGATCGAAGGAGTTGCCCTCGATTCCGAACATTTGCTGACGGCATTTCCGGTAGTGTCGCTGTTACTGGCAATTCCATTCGTGCTGACCTACGCCACCCACGCGATCGCCCGCCAGTTGGATGGCGAAATGCCCGATTATCTCGCCACGGTTTACGCCTATTTGCCCATGACGCTTGCGGCAAATTTGGCGTACTACACCCCCGCAGGGGTCACCGAAGCGGGGCGAATTTTGCCCGTGATGGCGCGGACGTTTGGCGGGTCGGGCGAACAGTTGCCGACGCTGACGTGGAGTTTGGATGTGGCGGCATTTTTGCAAGGGCTGGTTTTGCTCTCGGCGCTGGCATTTAGCGTGTTTCCGCTCTTAAAAATTACCCAACGCCCGCTGGCGAGTAATTTACCGCATTTAGGATTAATGGTGGGGTTGACGATCGCGTTTTTCTATTTAATGGTTTAGAGGGGTGCCACATGGCGTCACTTCTATCGATCGTGGTACGGGACGAACCCCAGAGACACAGAGGATACGGAGAAACGGCGGAGCGTTTGAACGAGTATGGAAAGTTTGTCAGAGCATTGTCCGCTATTCGCCCAAATCCGTTCCGACTGTCCTCGCACGATTTGGTTTGACGATCTGAAATCGCCGCTGAAGTTAGAGGCTGCCGAACAAGCCGCATTGGTTAAGTTTACCATTGCCGTTTTGTTAGATCGCGATCGCCCCGAGGCGCTACCTGAAATCTTCGAACAAGACTCGCAACCGCGATTGGTGTTGATTTCGATGAGCAATGGCGAGGGGACGGCAAATACGATTTTAAGTGCAGGGAATGGAATTATTGAGGCGATTGAAACCGCGCGATCGCGCGTTCAAAACTCGTTCTATTTAAAATGGCTCAAACTCGATCTGGTTCAAACGGTAACGCCGATTGACAAGCTGGATTTTAAGCTGGATCGCCAGTGGTTTGGGTTGGCATTCGATCGCGAAACTGGCTTGGCATCTTTGCCCGAACAGTTGGCGATTTACGGAATGACCGAGCGCGATCGCCTAAACGGATTGCTTAAAGATAAAAATATTCAAAAATATCGATTCGAGACGAGTAGCTGGTTCTCGAACCAACAAACAATTTTACCCCTGTATCGAGGACACGCTTGGTTTAATCAAATTTCGGCACAATCGCTCTACGTCTCGGCGGTTTGGGCGGGAGAGTATTTAAAAGGAGCAATTCAATCGAACGGTCGGTTTAACTATCTCTATCATGCCGATCGCGATGCAGTTTCAAACCAGTACAATATCCTGCGACACGCCGGAACGCTGTACGCTCTGTTAGAACTATACGAAATTACCCGAGATACGGAATTATTAAACGCCGCCAAACGGGCGATCGCCTATTTGCTCGAATTCATTCGACCCGACCGAGACATGGCTGGCGTCGTCGAAAACGATTACATTAAATTGGGCGGCAATGCCTTGGCGATCGTGGCGCTGACCAAATTTGTCCAAGTCACGGGAGAAACCGAACGGTTAGCCACCGCCATTCAACTCGGTCGCTGGATTCAAACCGCACAAGCCGAAAACGGTCAATTTACGATCCACAAACAGGGCTATCCCGGCGGCGAAATCACCGATTTTGTCTCTGGCTATTACCCCGGCGAGGCAATTTTGGCACTGAACCGATTGTACGATCGCGATGGGGACGAAACCTGGTTGGATACGGCAGAATCGGCAGCCTTGTACCTGATTCAAACTCGCGACGGAGACTTGAGCGATCGCGAATTGACCCTAGATCACTGGTTGCTCTACGGACTCAACGAACTGTACCGCCACCGTCCCAATCCCGTCTATCTCCAACACGTTACCCGCATCGCCAGCGAGATCGCGCGACGGCAAATTCGCAAGTCCAAATTCCCCGATTGGCGGGGAGGATTCGACAAGCCACCCCGTTCGACCCCAACCGCGTGCAAAACCGAGGGATTGTGCGCCGCTTACCGACTGATTCGCGATTTCGGCGAGGCGCAACCGACCCGCGAGATCCTCAGTGCAATCGGCTCGGGACTTCGCTTTCAACTGCAAACCCAAATTCGCCCCGAACTTGCCTTGCATTTTCCCAATCCACAGCGCACTCTGGGCGGATTTCGCAACAAATTCTCCGAGTTCGACGTTCGCATCGATTTCGTCCAGCACAACCTATCCGGCTTATTAGCTGCCTATCAAATCGCCCGAGAAATCGGCGATCGCGCCCAAACTTAGGCTAGTCTGGAGATTGTGCCAAAATCAAGAATTCTAATAAATTTCTGAGTCCGATCGCGCGAAATTGTAGAAAGATCGACAGCGATCGCCCCTTATGCCCTCAACATGCAGCTAACGTACCAACCCTTTACCGTTCGCAAGCGTTACGCCCTCACCATCAGTCGCGGGACGACGGCTCAAAGTACCAACATTTGGGTTAAAATCGCCCACGACGGCATCGAAGGCTGGGGGGAAGCCTCGCCGTTTTCCACCGGATCCCGACCCCAACGCAGCGAGGACTTGCGATCGGCACTGGCAGATCTCGTCCCCATTCTCGCCCCTTTACATCCCCTCGATCGCCAGTCGGTGCAGGATATGTTTGCGAAGCGGGACACCCTCTCCGCCGTTCGAGCCGCCATCGATACCGCCTTGCACGATTGGCTGGGGAAAAAAGCGGGGTTACCCCTGTGGCGGCTGTGGGGACTGGATCGCGATCGCATCGTTCTCACCTCCGGAACCGTGGGAATTAGCTCCCCCGAGGCGGCGAGAGAGCGGACGCGACAGTGGTGGCAAGCCGGCGTGCGAGCCATTAAAGTCAAATTGGGCAGTCCCGACGGAATTGAGGCGGATCGCGCCATGTTCGAGGCGGTACGCTCGGAATTACCCCCAGATACGCCCATTAGTATCGATGCCAACGGCGGCTGGAGGCTAGACGACGCCATCTCCATGAGCCATTGGCTGAGCGATCGCGGTGTCAGCTATCTCGAACAACCCTTACCGCCAGAGGCGATCGATACCTTTGCCCAACTGTACCGCCAATCTGCCTTGCCCATTTTCGCGGACGAAAGTTGCTGGGTCAGCCCCGATCTCTCCCGGTTGGCAGATCGAGTCCATGGGATTAATATCAAACTGATGAAATGCGGGGGATTATCGGAGGCGCGGCGCACGATCGACACGGCGCGATCGCTCGGAATCCAAGTCATGTTCGGCTGCTATTCTGATAGTGTCCTGGCTAACACCGCCATGACGCAGCTAGCACCGCTAGCCGACTATCTGGATCTAGACAGCCATTTGAACCTAACTGACGATCCCTTCGTTGGAGCATCAATACGCCAGGGTCGTTTGCTACCCAACGAGTTACCAGGATTGGGGGTCACGCGGACAAACTCATAACGAGTCCCCTTTCCCCAAATCCCGATCGGCAATACACTTTGTTTTATGTTGAGAGCGGAACATCGGCTGGCTATTCTCCTTCACGGGGGGATTCGCGGAACCACCGGCAAAACCGGATTGGCACTGGCGCGCTATACGCGATCGTCAGTCGTCGCAATTATCGATCGCGAATGTGCGGGAGAATCATTCGTCGAACTGACCGGCATTCCCCGAAACGTGCCGATCGTGGCATCCATCGCCGACGCGATCGCCTACAATCCAGATGTCTTGGCGATCGGAATCGCGCCACCGGGAGGACAGTTACCGGCGGATTGGTTTGCCGAAATCAAACACGGGATTCAAGCGGGGTTATCGGTCGCCAACGGCTTGCACGTCCGGTTGAACGACGATCCCCAACTGCGGGAATTATTGCGCCAGGGACAGTGGATCTGGGACATTCGCCAAGAACCCGCCAATTTGACCATCGGTAGCGGTCGAGCGCGATCGCTCGATTGTCGCCGCGTCCTCACCGTCGGAACCGATATGGCAGTAGGCAAAATGTCGGCGTCCCTAGAAATCGATCGCGTGGCGAGATTGCGGGAGTTACGCTCTCAGTTTATCGCCACCGGACAGGCGGGATTGGCGATCGCAGGGAAAGGAGTCCCCTTGGATGCGGTGCGGGTCGATTTTGCCGCCGGAGCTATGGAGCAGGTGGTAATGGAACTCGGGAGCGATCGCGATTTGCTGATTGTCGAAGGACAGGGATCCCTGCTGCATCCCGGCTCCAGTGCCACCTTACCCCTCTTGCGCGGTTGCCAGCCCACCCATCTCATTCTCGCCCATCGCGCCGGACAATACAGCCTGCGCCAGCATCCTCGCATTCCCATTCCCCTACTTCCCAACGTAGTGCGCCTGTACGAAACCGTCGCCGAAGCCGGAGGCGCGCTTCCTCCCGCCAAAGTCGCAGCGATTTCGCTCAATACCCACCACCTCAGCGAACCCGTCGCCGAAGCCACCATCGCGCAAACGGAAGCCGAAACTGGATTGCCGTGTACCGACCCGGTGCGATTTGGGGGCGAATTGCTATTGGATGCCATTATGGACGTGTACGACTAATCTCGTACAGTCGCTAGAGCAGTTGTTGGTCGGGTGCGGTACGCCTGATTGGAGGAAGGCAACGGGCAACAGGCTACGGGAACGTGTACCTCATTCAACCCCAACCGTAGGGTGGGAATTGCCGATCGATTGACAATGAAGCCGATCCCCGAACACTAGCAATGCCCACCTTCCCATAACATAGAAAGTCTACTATTACGTCAAAATTTTGCCCATTTGTCGGTACTCTTGCCGAACGGCTTGCATGACGAAATTCATATTCACCGTTCCTCCATCCGCTGCGGCTAAAAAAGCCGATCGCAGGGCAATGTTGCGAATATTAGCACCGGGAATTTCGAGGTTTCGAGCCAGAAAATCTAGATCTAAATCGCTTGAAATTGGAATCGTTTCCGGCAAGATCTGCGACCAAATTCGATAGCGAGCTGCTGCATCCGGCAGAGAAAACTCGACAATAAATTGCAATCGACGGGCGAATGCTTCGTCCAGATTACTGCGCAGGTTAGTGGTTAAAATTGCAATCCCTTCGTATTCTTCCATCTTTTGCAATAAATATCCGACTTCCATATTGGCGTAGCGATCGCGGGCGTCGCGCACTTCCGATCGCTTGCCAAAGAGAGCATCGGCTTCGTCGAAAAATAAGATCGCATTGGAGTCGGTTGCCGCTGTAAAAACTCGATGTAAATTTTTCTCCGTTTCGCCGATATACTTGCTAGTAATTTGAGATAAATCGATTTTGTACAAATCCAACTGCAATTCTCGGGCGATAACTTCCGCCGCCATGGTTTTTCCCGTTCCCGGCGGTCCTGCAAACAAGGCAGTCAACCCTTTTCCCAACGACGATTTGCACTCGAATCCCCAAGTTTCCCAGACCAAATGGTGATGTTGGGCGCGATCGCACAATTGGCGTAACTGCGCTTTTGGCGCGCTCGGCAGTACCAGGTCGTCCCAACTGGCTTCCGGCGTAATTTTACAGGCTAAAATAGCGATAAGTGGATTGAAGGTTGAACATTTTATGGTTTCTCCGATTGTGACTCCATCTCCCGACATGGATGTGGAACAACGGATTGTGCTTCATGGGGTTGATTGGCAACAGTATGAGGGGCTACTGGACATTCTAGGGGACAATTTTCCGACATTGCGAATGAGCTACCTAGAAGGAACCTTAGAAATCATGACCAACTCCTCAGAGCACGAAGATTTAAAGAAGACGATCGGGATGTTGGTAGAAGCTTATTTACAGGAGACTCGGACTCGATTCCATGCAGGGGGTTCTGCTACATTTCGCCAAGCGGCAAAGCAGCGAGGTTTGGAGCCTGATGAGTGCTATTGTTTTGGGTCAAAGAAAGAGTTTCCTGATTTGGCGATTGAGGTGATTATAATGAGTGGACTGGTCGATAAGTTGGATATTTATCAGGGATTGGGAGTGAGTGAAGTGTGGCAGTGGCAGTCAGGACAATTTTCTGTTTACCATTTGTGCTCGACTGGATATGAATTAGCAGACACGAGCGAACTGCTCCCCGAATTAGACCTAACGGTACTTGCCAGCTATGTTAAACCAGAGGAACAGTTTGATGCGGTGCTAGCTTTTCGAGATGCGATCCGCCAACAAATAGACCGATAGAGTCTGAGGTTAGCGAGACATTAGAATGTGTTTAAGTCGCACTCTATCGAACCATCCCCAACAAACTCGCGATCGCAATAGTAATAACCTCAGAGGTGAGTTAAATACCAATTTAAGGCGACTTTTTAGCAACCCTAAAGATCGTTTAACCAAACAAAGACGAGAAAAGACGATCTCCATCCGATCCTTCCCATTCTTTCGATTTACTATAGAAACCACCCCAGTCTTCTACTTTTGGTTTGGGTTCTTCTACAGCGTAATTGCTGACAATATCGGCAATTTCCTGCATGTATGCGCTCCAGCCTGTATATGGGATTTTACGTTTCAGCGCCCTGAGTTCTAAAATCTGACCGGAACCGGTTAAGCCAGTATCTGTTGGAGATGTCATTCCGTATTTCTCTAACTCTGGAGCTTTATCGTAGAGTTCGCCCATTCCAAAATCTCGAAGTCTATCTTTACCTTTTTTAATATTTATAAACCAATCCCCTAATTCGAGCGTACCGTTTTGGCGAGTAAAAAGGAGTGGTTGCTTGATTGCATCGCTGCCAAACAATTTTTGCGATAGTTTTTTATGTCCCGAACCAGTAATCAGTTCATCAAGTTTCTGTTTGTCGGTTTCGCTATTGATTTGCCCCCAAACTTCTAGAGTGCTTGTACGGTATTTGATTGGAAAGTATTTTGACCCAACAGGTAACTTCTCTAAAAACTTCTTCGTGAGTTTGGTTGTTTCCACTAATGTAACTGCTATCGTTA
>CAYQUF010000022.1:0-3237 GCA_964420595.1 uncultured bacterium | reverse complement strand
TCTAAAAACTTCTTCGTGAGTTTGGTTGTTTCCACTAATGTAACTGCTATCGTTAAAAATGCTTCCGATGCTTTATCTTTGAAAAAATCAGATGGAACGTGTGTAAGGAACGCTTTCGTGCTGGGGTTTGCGAACCGACTCGTTAGCGGGGGAATCGGTGGTTTCAGTTCTGGCGTGGGTTTTGGCTTCGCGCGATCGCTCGGTTCCCATAATTGACCTCAAAATTGACGGCGAACAGTCGAATTCTTGCAGCGGAAAGATAGAAAATATCTACATCTTTAACAAAAGAGTAGAGCAAAAGCAAGTCATTCAAAGCAACGTTTTGTTACGAAAGATTGAGCTATCGCTCGCCAAACACCTGCGAGACGGTTTCGGCGGGAGTCGCGACTTTGGAATTGATTGGCGTTTCCAATTTGGAGTTGTCTTCCTCAGTTTTTTCCAGTTCTTCTTCTAGAACCTGAACCGCACCGCTTATGCGCAGTAAGGTTTCTTGAAGATTGGCTTTTTTAGCTTCTAACTCTGCCAGCATTTGCTGACCGGATGCCAGCTCAGTTTTGAGTTCGCCTAGACGTTTTTGCAGTCGTTCTTTCATTGCTAAATCTCCTTAATACGGCATTCCAATGCATCGAGCTTTAGCTCGAATATCTTGACCTGCTCCGCCTTCGGCACCACCGAGATACCAGTATCCATTGCGAATATACGTGAATACTCGTTCGCCGCCGCCTTCAAATTTTCCTCGGACATAGGTTAAGAAGCAAACGCACTTATCCGCTGGTTCCATTTTTTGAGAGCTTTCACCCGCATTCCAAGTGTATTCTTTAGAATACCAAATCTTACCTTGAATTTCTCCCGATTGCTCGATCCTGACCAGCGGTGTTCCCATGGGATATTCAAACGTAAAAGCGTCGTTATCTCGGGCGGTGAGAACGCTGGGATGGCTGTTGTCGGTATTGTTTAATGTCAAGCAAGGACTTGCCTGGTTTTTGGGACTGGTAATCGTAATACCGCTTTCGGCTGCTCCTGTAATTTCGAGTAAATCTGCAAGGATCGCTCGTCCCAATCGGGTTGAGGCGGTTGCGCTTGCGTGCCGATGAGATTGAGAAATTCGAGAAAGTTTTTCTCGGGGATGCGATTGAGGCGATCGCGAGTTAGTCCTGCCAGATGGGCGAACAGGCGCACCAGTCCCCGCCCGCCGTCGGTTTGACCGTCAGCGGGCGATCGCCAGTCGGTATAGTACTGCACTAACGCTTCGGTCAGCGCGGCAATGTCGGCATCGGTACGCTTGTCGATTTGGGGGACTTTCATGGCAGTTCGAACGGCAAAATTAAACGTTAAAAATCGGTATTATGGATTGTCGAGATAGAAGGGATAAACCAGGTTAAAACGATTGTTAGTGGTGCGAACGCTATAGTCAATTTGAATAAAAATGGTATTGGGGCGATCGCGTTCGGAATAGGCATTGACGGACAAGACATCAATTCGAGGTTCCCAATTTAATAAAGATTCTCGCACCGCCGCGACCAGTTGCCCGCGCGTGGCGGCACTGTTGGGGGCAAAGGCGTAATTGTGGATGCCGCAACCGAAGTCCGATCGCATGACTCGCTCCCCCGGTGCCGTGCCTAAAATGACCCAAATGGATTGTCGAACTTTGTCTTCATAGGCGTCCATTTCTATCTGTCCGTTGTCGTCGAGTCGCATGGGAAACGACCATCCTACGCCTAAAAAATCACTTTTCATTTTACTGATTATTCTCCTTTTTTAATATCCTAAATAATTTCTATTGCCCGTTGTTCAACCCGATAATGGGGAAGGGTTTGGAGACCAAACCCCTACATTTCTGTTGTCTGTTACATGGCTTTCACTCGCTGCTGCGCGTTAACGACATTCAACGGCGTTCCTGTCGGCGTACACGTCGCCTGAGAGACTTGCAACAATAACGGCTGACCGAGAACTTTCACCCGCTTCGATGCGGTCGTCCAAGGGGCAGAAATGCAAGGTCCCGTATTGCTCGGCGGTGGCGGATTGCTACAGCCAGAAATGGTGTGGGGCGTGCTTTGCAACACCACAGGCTGACCGCTCAGTTTGACGCGAGGGTTGGGTGCTGGGGATTGAGCTTGTCCTCCGTGGGTACAGAGGGTTGTGGCTCCTTGATGGTTGGCGCATCCAGACATAATGGGTTTGAGTGAAACGGCAGAATTGGATATGGAATTTGGTGGTATGGTTTCGACAAAAATTGGTATTTTCGTTGCGATTCTAAGCTATGGGAAGGTGGGCATTGTTAGTTTTGATGGATCGGCAAAATTTCAAATCGATCGGCAATGCCCACCCTACAATTTGGGCGACTTTGTGTCTTTGTAGTTAGTTTTGATGGATCGGCAAAATTTCAAATCGATCGGCAATGCCCACCCTACAATTTGGGCGACTTTGTGTCTTTGTAGTGAGATCGGATCGATTACATCACCTCCAACGCGCCATCATTGACTTTAACTCCGGCAGCACAATCAAACTTCATCGCCGAATTTGCCTGCACGCTGCATTCTTGGCTCGCCGCGATCGCGCAGTTTCCATTAGCTTTTAAATTAATGTTTTGCCCGGAAATCGTAATATCGCCGTCGCCACTTTCAATCGTTAACTGTCCCTTAGCTTTAACCGTCACCGTCCCTTCCGCAGACGTTATCGCGATCGCCTGATTTGCCGCATCAATTTGGACTAAATTTTTGCCCTCCTTATCTTGAATGGCAATCCGTTCTTTCCCTTCCGTATCGTCCAACAACACCGTCAACCCACTGCGCGAGACGATCGCCTTTCGATCGTTTTGCCATCGCCGTTGTCCATCGGTGGCTTGTCCTTCCCATTCCACAAACCGCCGATAATATAAGGAACCGCCATATCGCCGCGATCGAACGCCACCAAGACTTCATCCTCCACATCCGGCAAAACATACGTCCCCCGCGCCGCTCCAGCCATCGGAACGGCAACGCGCGCCCAATAACTTTCCTCCCCATCCGACAGCCAGGGAAATTTCACCTTCACCCGCCCCAATTTGTCGGGATCTTGGTTGTTCGTGACAATCCCCACCACCACGCCATAAAAGCGATCGCTCTGTCCGGTTTCGTCCAGCCAACTTGCCAATACATTCGTACTCGCCATCAATCGTTCCTCCGTACGTTAAATGCCGTTTGATAGCCCCCGCGCGGGGAGTAAGTATGAGTAGCAGAGGTGACGTAATAGTCGCCG